>JAYTQW010000319.1:0-2893 GCA_043746535.1 Rhodospirillales bacterium | reverse complement strand
CGCGAGCGCTATCGGCAGGTCGAAATGACTGCCCTCCTTCAGCAGGTCGGCTGGGGCAAGGTTGATCAGCACCCGGCGCGGCGGCAGCGACAGGCCCATGGCGGTGAGGGCGGCGCGCACCCGCTCCCGTGCCTCGCCCACCGCCTTGTCGGGCAGGCCCACGACGAGGAAGGCTGGCAGGCCAGACGATATCTGCACCTGCACCTCGACGGGCACCGCTTCAATGCCGGAGAAGGCGAAGCTGCGCACGCGGGCGATTGTCATGGCGCAACGATTGCACGGACGAGGGCCGCGCGTCAGCCCCCGTTCAACCGCCGCCGAAAAATAGGCTGAGCAGCCGGCCCAGGTTGGCGATGTCGTAGCCACCCTCCTGCACATAGGCGGTCGGCAGCCGCAAGGCGCGGATCGCCTCGCCAGCGCGCGCGAAGCCGTCGTCGGAGACCGACAGGAACCGCAGCGGCTCATGCACCGAGGCGTCGAAGCCGAGGCTGACCACCAGCGCGTCGGCGGCGCTGCGGTGGATCGTCTC
This sequence comes from Rhodospirillales bacterium, assembly GCA_043746535.1. GTDB lineage: Bacteria > Pseudomonadota > Alphaproteobacteria > Acetobacterales > Acetobacteraceae > CAVRQM01. Next base: position 2,364 of record JAYTQW010000319.1, on the reverse strand, counting down.
CAGCCCATGCGCCAGCGCCGCCAGCCACGCCGCGTCGGTGCTGCCGCGCGGCAGCGGCAGGTTGTGGTTGCAACCAGCGCCGGGACCGTCGCCGCGCTCGTCGGCATGGCCCACGAACCACGGGTAGTAGCCGGCGGGGTCGCCATGCAGGGAGACCACGAGCACGTCGTCGCGCCGCCAGAAGATGCCCTGCGTGCCGTTGCCGTGATGCGCGTCGATGTCGAGGATGGCGACGCGGGCGGCGCCACGAGCACGCAGCCGTTCGGCGGCCAGGGCGGCGTTGTTCAGGTAGCAATGCCCGCCGGCGCGTGCGGCGTAGGCGTGGTGGCCGGGCGGGCGGCACAAGGCATAGGCCGAGCGCCCGGCGGATGCCTCGTCCGCCGCCGCAATGGCGCAGGCGGCGGCGGCCTGTGCGGCGGGCCAGGTAGAAGCCGCGATCGGGCACGCGGCGTCGGCGGTGAACCAGCCAAGCTGCGCCACCACCGCATCGGAGCGGCGGGCGCCATTGGCGATCATTTCCGGCGACGGGTGCGAGCTGGCGACCATCTCCGGACCGGCATCGCCCTGCGCCGCCCAGGCCGCCGGGCCGTCGCGCAGGAAATCGAGATAGGCGGCGTCATGCACCGCAAGCAGCGACAGCCGCTCGATGGCCGGCGGTGGCGTGGTCACAAGCCCCAACGAGCGGCAACCATCCAGCAGCGCCAGCGCGCGGCCGGGTGTCTCGAAATTATCGCGCACCTGGCCGCGTTGCAGGAAGAAGCGCGGCGTATGCGATAGCTGAACCTCGTCCCAGAACGCCTTCATCGCCCGCCTCCTCAGATTGCCAGCACCTGCCGCGCCGCCGCCGTGATCGCCTCGCGGTCGCCGGCGGCGATGCGGGCCTCGTCGACCAGGTTACCGCCCATGCCGACGAAGGCGGCGCCGGCGGCGAGGTAGGCGGCGACGTTGCCGGGGTCGACGCCGCCGGTCGGGCAGAACGCGACACCGGGGAACACGCTGGCCAGCGCCTTGATGTGGCCCGGACCGCCGGCGGAGGCGGCCGGGAACACCTTCACCACGTCGGCTCCGGCGGCCAGCGCCGCGCGCACCTCGGTCGGCGTCATCGTGCCCAGCATCAGTGCCGCGCCCGCGTCGTGGCAGGGCGCGGCCAGGGTCGGATCGACCCAGGGCGAGACGATGAAGCGGGCACCGGCGTCCAGGCACAGCCACGCCATCGCCGCGTCCCTGACCGTGCCGGCGCCGACCAGGATATCCGCCTCGCCCGCCAGTTCACGCATCAGCGCGGGCGCGTCCGGAATGGTCATGGTGATCTCGAAGATGCGGATGCCGGCGTCGCGCAGCCAGCCCACCGCCGTCGCCGCGTGGGCGGCACTGCGCGTCCGCACCACCGGCACCACCCGCGCCGCGCGCAACCGCTCGATCAGCTCCTGCTTGGTCATGGCGTCGATCCTCTGGCTGCATGGCGCCTTCTGCCATGCCAGCCGCCAATCACGCCAGCGGCGCCGAAACCGTCGCGGCCAAGTCGCCGAGCGTTGCGTTGTAGGTCCGCACCGACTTATCCAACCCGTGCATGCTGTCGCGCAGATGGGCGATCTGCTGGCGCCAGTCCGCGATGGCATGACGCTGGGCGGCGAGAGCAGCCTCCAGCCGCCCCAGCGCAGCAGCCAGCCGCAACGGCGCCGGCATTTCAGGAAAACCGAGGATGGTGGCGGTCATGTCCAAAGGCTCCCGATGATGCGATCCTTAACGGATTATGAACCAATTCCTTCAGAAAGAGAAATATCTAAATAATGATATGCGCGCCGATCAGCCGCAGTGTCAGCACGGTACCAAGCGTCAGCACGACGACCACGCTGAGGCCGAGCCGCAGCCACATATAGCCTGGCGGGAACAGCCCCCGGCGCCTCAGCTCCGCCTCCGCCAGCGTCACCGCCACGAAACCGAGCAGCAGGATTGCCAGGGCCACCAACTGCAAGCCGACCAGCGACACCAGCAGCGCCGCCCAGCCGACCAGCGACGGCAGCACGCCGGCGACCAGCCGCGAGTGTTCGCGCCGTGTGGCGGTGGCCGTGCCGCTCGGCGGCCTGCCGGCCAGCACCAGGCCCCAATGCACGCCGCCCAGGAACGCCAGGATCACCGCGCCGTAGGCGATCAGGCCGCGCAGCGCCAGCAACGCCTGCGTGTCGTCGGTGTTCGATGCCGCGGCGATGCCGCCGGCCACGAACGGGATCAGGCCGGCAACACCCAGGACGATGGCCAGCTTCGGCAGCGGGCGCATGGCGGCGGGCGTGGGCAGGTATGACACAGCGCATCCTCCGGTCGGCGATATATGGACTAAGCAAGGGTGGCATGTTCGGACCGGCC
>JAYTQW010000318.1:0-4226 GCA_043746535.1 Rhodospirillales bacterium | reverse complement strand
GCGACGATGGATATCTGGCAATGGACGCCGTTCTGCGCATTGATCTTCCTGTCGGGACTGTCGATGGTCCCGCCGGAAATCGAGGAAGCGGCGCGGCTGGAAACCAATCGCTTCTTCACCGTGCTGCGCTACGTGCAACTGCCGTATCTGCTGCCGGGCCTGACCGCCATGCTCATCCTGCGCTCGGCCGACATCCTGAAGCTGTTCGACATGGTGTTCACCATGACCCGAGGCGGCCCTGGCGCTGCCACCGAGTTGATCTCGATCTACATCCAGCGCGTCGGATTCCGCGTGTTCGACATGGGAACCGCGTCGGCACAGGCGATCATCCTGCTGGTGTTCACCATCATTCTCAGTCGATTGTACATCAAGTTGCTGTATCGCGAGGTGGAGGCATGAAGCGTCTCCCGCATTTGCTGGCGTTGGTGGCGGTGTTCGTGTTCGCGGGCTTCCCGTTCTACTGGATGGTTTCCAGCAGCTTCAAGCAACAGGCGGATCTGCTGGCCAGCCCGCCCGTGTGGCTGTTCCACCCCACCTGGGCCAACTATTTGGCAATCTTCGCCGACCAGAAGGTGGTCGATGGCGTCTATAATTCCTTGATCGTGGCGGTCAGCACCACGGTGCTGGCGGTGGCGCTGGGCACGCCCGCAGCCTATGCGCTTGCCCGGTTCGAATTTCGCGGCAAGGCCGATCTTTGGTTCTGGTTCATCAGCAACCGGATGATCAGCCCCATCGTGCTGGCGCTGCCGATCTACCTGCTGGCGCAAAAGGTCGGGTTGCTGGATACGCATCTGGTGCTGATCCTGGTCTATCTGACCTTCAACCTGCCGATCGTGGTGTGGATCTGCACCGACCAGTTCCGGTCCATTCCGGACGAACTGGGACAGGCGGCGCGGCTGGAGTCGGCTACACAATGGCAGGTGTTCCGGCTGATCTATCTGCCCCTGGCGCTGCCCGGCGTGGCTGTTTCAGCGATCTTCAGCTTCATCTTCTCATGGAACGAGTTGCTGTATGCGCTGGTGCTGACGCGCCGCGACGTGCAGACCGCGCCGGTGATCGCGACCAGTTTCATGAGCGGCTACGAACTGCCCTGGGGCAAGATCATGGCGACCGGGACCGTGATCGTGCTGCCGGTCACCATCTTCGCCCTGCTGGTATCGCGCCACATGATCCGTGGCCTGACGATGGGCGCCACCAAATAGGGCAGGCGGCCCGGACCCGACCGCTTGCGCGGTTGGGCGGATGACCTCAATTGCTGCGGGTGCGAAAACGCGGGGGCAGGCAGCCGCCACCCGGCCGAAGGGATTCACCATGAGCTATGATTTTGACCTGTTCGTCATCGGCGGCGGCAGCGGCGGCACCCGTTGCGCCCGCATCGCCGCCGGGCACGGGGCGCGCGTCGGCGTGGCGGAGGAGCGGCATTGGGGCGGCACCTGCGTCAATGTCGGCTGCGTGCCGAAGAAGCTGATGGTGATGGCCTCCGACTACGGCCTCGCCGCCCAGGACAGCCACGCCTTCGGCTGGGACAACCGCGAGGGGCGGCACGACTGGGCCACGCTGATCGCCAACAAGGACGCCGAGATCGCGCGACTGACCGGCACCTACCGCCGCCTGCTGGAAGGCTGTGGCGCCACGGTGTTCGAGAGCCGCGCCAGCTTCATCGACCCGCATACGCTCGATGTCGGCGGCCAGCGCGTCACCGCCGAGCACATCGTCATCGCCACCGGCGGCCACCCGCTGCGCCCCAGCTTTTCGGGCGCCGAGCACGTCATTGTCAGCGACGACGCCTTCTACCTGCCGGAGCGGCCGCAACGGGTGGTGATCCTCGGAGCTGGCTACATCGCGGTCGAGTTCTCCGGCATCTTCTCCGGCCTCGGCAGCAAGGTGGACCTGATCTACCGTCAGGAGCGGCCGTTGCGCGGCTTCGACGAGGACCTGCGCGAGGCGCTGGTCGACACGCTGACCGAGGGCGGGATCACGCTCCATCCCGAGAACACCATCGTCTCGGTCGAGGCGCAGGGGAACGTGAAGCGGGTGCGGCTGGCCGACGGCACCATGCTGGAAGCCGATCTGGTGTTCGCCGCCGTGGGTCGCGTGCCACTGACGGACACGCTGAACCTGGCGGCGGCGGGCGTGACGCTCGACGGTTCCGGCGCCGTCGTCGTCCACCGCGACAACGTCACCAGCGTCTCGCATATCTTTGCCATCGGCGATGTCACCAACCGCATGAACCTGACGCCGGTGGCCATCGCCGAGGGACACGCGCTGGCCGACCGGCTGTTCGGGACGCAGCGGCGCAGTTGGGATCTCGACCGGGTGGCGACGGCGGTGTTCTCCTCGCCACCGATCGCAACCGTTGGCCTGACCGAGACGCAGGCGGCGGCGCGCGGTCCGACCGACATCTACATCACCCGGTTCACCCCGATGCGCTACGCCATGGGCGGGCGCAAGCGGCGCACCATGATGAAGCTGGTGGTGGACCAGCAGACGCAGATCGTGCTCGGCGCGCACATGATGGGCGACGATGCGGCCGAAATCATGCAGGGCATCTCCATCGCCATCAACTGCCGCGCCACCAAGGCCGATTTCGACCGCACCGTGGGCATTCACCCGACCAGCGCCGAGGAGTTCGTGACGCTGCGCACCCGCGCGCGGGTGGCCGGAGGGCCGCGTCCGGCCGAGGAGCCGGATGCGGTCATGCCCGAGACGGCGCTGAGACCGGCGGAAATGGGACCGGCGGAGATGGGGCTGGAAGCCTGATCGCGGCCAGTTGTAGCCAAGCCGGGCGTTTCGGTGGATAAATGCGGCGTGCCCGCGCGCAACGAATGACGATCCCGCGCGGGCCATACGCTGAGGCAATGCGAGAGTGCGATGACCCGACCCTGGACTCCCGATAGCTGGCGCTCCCACCCCATTCGCCAGGTGCCGGCCTATCCCGACCCGGACCGGCTGCGCGCGGTCGAGGCCAAGCTGCACTCCTACCCGCCGCTGGTGTTCGCCGGCGAGGCGCGGCGGCTGAAGCAGGCGCTGGGCATGGCCGCCGACGGCCGCGCCTTCGTGCTGCAAGGCGGCGACTGCGCCGAAAGCTTCAGCGACTTCACCGGCAACATCATCCGCGACACCTTCCGCGTGTTGTTGCAGATGGCGGTAGTGCTGACCTTCGGCGCCTCGGTGCCGGTGGTGAAGATGGGCCGCATGGCCGGCCAGTTCGCCAAGCCGCGCAGCAGCGACACCGAGACGGTGGGTGACGAGACGCTGCCGACCTATCGCGGCGACATCGTCAACGGCCCCGAGTTCACCCTGGAGGCACGGGTGCCGGACCCCGCGCGGATGGAGACCGGCTACTTCCAGTCCGCCGGCACGCTCAACCTGCTGCGCGCCTTCGCCAGCGGCGGCTATGCCGACCTGCACGAGGTGCATCGCTGGAACCTCGATTTTGTCAGCCGCAGCCCGCTGGCCGAGCGTTACCGCGACCTTTCGGCGCGCATCGACGAGACCTTGGCGTTCATGTCGGCGGTCGGGCTGTCCAGCCTGGGCACGCCGCAAATCCGCGAGACCGATTTCTACACCAGCCATGAGGCGCTGTTGCTGCCGTACGAACAGGCGCTGACCCGCGTCGACAGCACATCGGACGACCACTACGCCTGCTCGGCGCATTTCCTGTGGATCGGCGACCGCACCCGCCAGCCGGACGGCGCCCATGTCGAGTTCCTGCGCGGCGTGCGTAACCCGATCGGCCTCAAGGTCGGCCCCAGCATGGATGCCGACGAGTTGGTGCGGCTGATCGACCTGTTGAACCCGAGCGATGAGCCGGGGCGCCTGACGCTCATCAGCCGCATGGGCGCGGAGAAGGTTGCCCGTACCCTGCCGCCGTTGCTGCGCGCGGTGCGCCGCGCCGGACGCCGGGTCGTGTGGATCTGCGACCCGATGCACGGCAACACCATCAGCACCGCCAGCAAGGTCAAGACCCGCAGCTTCGACGCCATCCTGGCCGAGGTGCGGCACTTCTTCGACGCCCATGCCGCCGAAGGCAGTTGGGCCGGCGGCGTGCATGTCGAGATGACCGGGCGCAACGTCACGGAATGCGTCGGCGGTGCGCACCGGCTGACCGAGGCCGACCTGTCCAAGAGCTACGAGACGTTCTGCGACCCGCGCCTGAACGCCGAGCAGTCGCTGGAACTGGCGTTCCTGATCGCCGAGGAGCTGAAGGCCCGCCGGGTCACGCC
>JAYTQW010000317.1:0-4069 GCA_043746535.1 Rhodospirillales bacterium | reverse complement strand
CCCGAACTCTCGCGCGCCCAGGCCGCCGCCGCGTCCTCGTCGAACAGCTCGGTCAGCTTCTTCATCATGGTGCCGCCCAGCTCCTCGGCATCGACGATGGTGACGGCGCGGCGGTAGTAGCGGGTGACGTCGTGGCCGATGCCGATGGCGATCAGCTCGACCGCCTCGCGCGCCTCGATGTCGCGGATCACCTCGCGCAGGTGCCGCTCCAGGAAGTTGCCGGGGTTGACCGACAGCGTGCTGTCGTCGACCGGGGCGCCGTCGCTGATGACCATCAGGATGCGGCGATGCTCGCTGCGCGCCAGCAGGCGGCGGTACGCCCAGGTCAGCGCCTCGCCGTCGATGTTCTCCTTCAGCAGCCCCTCGCGCAGCATCAGGCCCAGGTTCTTGCGCGCCCGCCGCCACGGCGCATCGGCGGATTTGTAGATGATATGGCGCAGGTCGTTCAGCCGGCCGGGGTTGCGCGGCTTGCCCTCGGCCACCCAGCGCTCACGCGACTGGCCGCCCTTCCAGGTGCGGGTGGTGAAGCCCAGCACCTCGACCTTGACCGCGCAGCGTTCCAGCGTGCGCGCCAGGATGTCGCCGCACATCGCCGCCACGGTGATCGGGCGGCCGCGCATGCTGCCCGAGTTGTCGATCAGCAGCGTCACCACGGTGTCGCGGAAATCGGTGTCGCGCTCGCGCTTGAACGACAGCGACAGCATCGGGTTGACCACGATTCGCGCCAAGCGGGCGGCATCGAGCATTCCCTCCTCCAGATCGAACTCCCACGCCCGCGTCTGCTGCGCCAGCAGGCGGCGTTGCAGCCGGTTCGCAAGCTTCGCCACCACGCCCTGGAGATGCTGCAACTGCTGGTCGAGCTGTTGCCGCAGCCGGGTCAGCTCGTCGGCGTCGCAGAGGTCCTCGGCATGGATCTCCTCGTCGAACTGGCGGGCATAGGCGCGGTAGCTGTTCTCCGGGTCGGCGCGGGCGGGGTCGCGGCGCGGCTGCGGCCCGCCGGGACGATCCTCCGCCTCCGCGGCGGCGGAATCCTGGTCGGCCTCCTCGCCCTCGTCCTGCTCGGCGCCCTCGCCCTCGGCCAGCTCCGGCTGCGCGCCCTGCGTGCTGTCGGTCTCCGACTCGGTCTGCCCCTCGCCCTCCGGGCTGTTCTCCTCGGCGCCGGCCTGCTCGCCACCCTCGTCGCCCTCCTCGCTCTCCTCCGGCTCCGCCTCGACCTCGGCTTCGGCCAGGTCGAGCGCCGCCAGCAGCCGGCGCGCGGCGCGGGTGAAGCGCGGCTGGTCGTCGAGCGCCGCCGCCATCTCGCCCATGGCGGCGTCGGCGGCATCGCCCAGCGTGTCGCGCCACAGCTCCAGCACCCGCGCGGCGCCCTCGGGGCTGGCCATGCCGCTCATCCGCTCGCGGGCCAGCAGCGACAGCGCGGCGGCCACCGGCAACTGGTCGCGCCGGGTCATGCGGTCGTAGCCCTCGGCCTCCACCTCGTCGGCCAGCCGGGCGCGCAGGTTGGCGGCGACCCCGGCCATGGTCTGGCCGCCCATCACCTCGACCCGCGCCTGCTCCAGCGCGTCGTACACATCGCGCGCCTCGCGCTGCGAGGGCATCCGCTGCGCGTGGACGCCGTCGTCGTGGTGGCGCAGCCGCAGCGCCACGCTGTCGGCGGCACCGCGCAACCGCGCCATCTCGGCGGCCGGCAGTGCCCGCGTCGGCAGCGGCAGCCTGGCCCGGCGTCCGGCCAGGCCAGACGGCCCCGGCTGGAACGCCACCTGCACGTCCGGCGTGCCGGCCACCGCGCGCAGGGCGCTGGCGGTCGCCCGCTTGAAGTCCTCGGTGCGGGTGTTGTCCTTGGCGCTGCCGCTCATTCAGCCGGCCTTGCGCACCGGGTTGCCGGTCGATAGCTCCTCGTTGAAGCAGCGCTGGTAGTATTCGGCCACCGTGCTGCGCTCCGCCTCGTCGCACTTGTTGAGGAAGGTCAGCCGGAACGCGAAGCCCAGATCGTTGAAGATGCGCATGTTCTCGGCCCAGGTGATGACCGTGCGCGGACTCATCACCGTCGAGATGTCACCGTTGATGAAGCCGGCGCGGGTCAGGTCGGCCAGCGCCACCATGCTCTCGATGCGGCGCTTCGCCGGTCGGTCGGCGGGGTCGATGCCCATCTTCGCCATCACGATCTCCGTCTCCTGCCCGTGTTGCAGGTAGTTCAGCGTGGCGACGATGTTCCAGCGGTCCATCTGGCCCTGGTTGATCTGCTGCGTGCCGTGATAAAGGCCGGTGGTGTCGCCCAGCCCGACCGTGTTGGCGGTGGCGAACAGGCGGAACGCGCCGTGCGGGCGGATCACCCGGTTCTGGTCCAGCAGCGTCAGCCTTCCCTCCACCTCCAGCACGCGCTGGATCACGAACATCACGTCCGGGCGGCCGGCGTCATACTCGTCGAACACCAGCGCGCAGGCGTGCTGCAACGCCCACGGCAGGATGCCCTCGCGGAACTCGGTGATCTGCTTGCCGTCCTTGAGGACGATCGCGTCCTTGCCGATCAAGTCGATGCGGCTGATGTGGCTGTCGAGGTTGATGCGGATGCAGGGCCAGTTCAGCCGTGCCGCCACCTGTTCGATATGCGTCGACTTGCCGGTGCCGTGGTAGCCCTGGATCATCACCCGGCGGTTGAACGCGAAGCCGGCCAGGATCGCCAGCGTGGTCTCACGGTCGAAGCGGTAGGCGGGATCGAAGTCCGGCACATGCTCCGAACGCTCGCTGAACGCCGGCACGGTCATGTCCGCGTCGATGCCGAACGTGGCGCGCACATCGACCGTGGCGTCCGGCAGGCCCGCCACCGCCGTCGACAAATTGACGGTCCTGATCTCGGCCCTGCTGTCTGGGCGCGTCTCGGGGGCAGCGGCTACCTTGTTCATAGGCCAGCGATCCTGTCATTTCCGCAGTTCATAGAATAGCGCAGTCAACCCGTCGCCGCCATGCGCGGTTCGGCCGCGAGCCGCTCACGAACGGCCGCATACGCGAGGTTGATCGTCTTCAGCCGCTCCTCGGCCGCCCGGTCGCCGCCATTGGCATCGGGATGATGCAGCTTGGCGAGCGATTTATACCGCTGCTTTAACGCATCGAGCGTCAGTGGCCAGTCAAGTCCGAGTGCCGCCAATGGTTCCCGCAGTTCCGCCGGCACTGCGTCCGCCGCCGGATGCACGGTGCGGCGGTGGCCGGACAGGCCGGCGTTGAGGACGTGCAGCGGGTCGCGCAGCAGGTCGTCGTCGATCCGCGCCCCCAGGCTGCCGAGCGGCCAGGTCGGGCGTTGCCAGCCGGTGTCGGCCCGGGTCTGCGCCTCGATCTCGCCGGGCGACATGCCCTTGTAGAAATCCCAGGTGGCGTTGTAGGCGCGCACGTGCTCCAGGCAAAACCACAGATACTCGGTCAGCGAGGTGCGCGACTTGGGCGCGCGGTATTCGCCGGCGCTCCCGCAGCCTGGCATATCGCAAAGATGGCCCGGCGCCGCCGGGTCGGGCGCATAGGCCCGGGGGCGCGTGGGGCGTCGGGTCATTGTCCGATATGTGCCTCCGTTGGCCCGGTTTGGAAAGGGGGAGGCGCGCCCGCGCAACGACGATCCGGCCCTTTGCGCCGCCCGCCGGGACCGCTAAAGCAGCGCCATGAACCGCGCCGACCGCATCACCGAGAGCCTCACCGCCCGCCTCGCCCCCGATCTGCTGCGGGTCGCCGACGACAGCGCCCGCCATGCCGGCCACGCCGGCGCGGCGCCTGGCGGCGAGACGCACTTCACTGTGCTGGCCGTCGCCACGCTGTTCCAGGGCCAGAGCCGCGTGGCCCGGTCCCGCGCCGTCCACGACGCGCTCGGCGCCGAGTTCGCCAGCGGCCTGCACGCGTTGTCGCTGACGTTGAGGACGCCGGAAGAGCATGCGGCCTTGGCTGGCGCTTCGGACTCAGCCGAGCGGCCCACGCGGTCTGGGTAGCACCCGGTCCCGCTACGCCGGCGGCGGTTCGCCCGTCACCGGCGTGAGCTTCAGCCCTCGCATCAACCCGGCCACCTCGTCGATCGCGCCCTCGATGCTGG
>JAYTQW010000316.1:0-23795 GCA_043746535.1 Rhodospirillales bacterium | reverse complement strand
CGATCTCTGCCTCCAGCAGCGAGTCTTTCCCCTGGGTTGCCAAAATCGCCCGCTGAAGCAGCCAGTAGGCGAGGGATGCGGCCAGCAGCAACGCCCCATAAACGGCGGTCGGGGCCGGCGCGAAATGGTTCTCGCCCATCCAGGCGGTGGTGAACGGCAGGATCGAGAGCCAGAACAGCAGGTGCAGGTTGGCCCACAGGATGGCGCCAGTCACCCGTGGCACCATCTGGAAGAAGTGGTGGTGGTTGTTCCAGTAGATCGCCACATAGACGAAGCTCAGCACGTAGCTGAGGAAGGTCGGCAGCAATCCGGCCAGCGCCGCCAGGCCAGCACCCTGCGGCGCCTTCAGTTCCAGCACCATGATGGTGATGATGACGGCGATCACCCCGTCGCTGAACGCGGCCAGCCGGTCCTTGTCCATCCCGCTCCCTCTCGCCTCGGACAGGCTGGTTGCGCGGCCTGCGCCGCCTACAGCATCTGCAACCCGCGCTTGCGCCTCGGCGGCGGGAACGCGGCGTCGAGCTGCGCCAGGTCCTGCGCCGTCAGCGTGATCGCCGCCGCCGCCGCGTTCTGGCGCACATGCTCCACGTCCGACGCCTTCGGGATGCTGACCACGCCCGGCCGGCGCAGCGTCCAGGCGATGGCGACCTGCGCCGGGGTGGCCTGCTGCCGCGCCGCGATCCGCCCGAGTGCGGCGTCGCGCAGCAGGCTGCCGCCCTGCCCCACCGGCGAGTACGCCATCACCGGCATCGACCGCGCCGCGCACCAGGGCAGCAGGTCGAACTCCACGCCGCGCGCGCCGAGGTTGTACAACACCTGATCGGTGCCGCAGCCTGGACCGCCCGGCACCCCGGCCAGTTCCGTCATGTCGGCGGTGTCGAGGTTGGACACGCCCCAGCGCGCGATCTTGCCCGCCTCGACCAAGGCGCCAAAGGCCGCCACAGTCTCGGCCAGCGGCACCGATCCCTGCCAGTGCAGCAGGTAGAGATCGATCATGCCGGTGCCGAGCCGCTTCAGGCTGCGCTCGCAGGCGGCGACGGCGCCGGCGCGCGAGGCGTTCTGCGGCGTGACCTTGCTGACCAGGAACACGCGGTCGCGCTGGCCGGCGATAGCCTGCGCCACCACCTCCTCGGCGCCGCCATCGGCGTACATCTCGGCGGTGTCGATCAGCGTCATGCCGAGGTCGATGCCGAGCCGCAGCGCCGCCGCCTCCCGCGCGCGCGGCTGCCTTCCCTCGCCCATGCGCCAGGTGCCCTGGCCGAGAGCCGCGACCCGCGCGCCGTCCGCAAGCGCCACCTGGCCGATCATGCCGCCGCCGCCTCGACCGCGCGCATGACGCGCAGGAAGTTGCCGCCCCAGAGCTGGCCGACCGCCTGCGCCGAGAAGCCGCGCGCGAGCAGCGCCGCCGTCAGCGCCGGGCAGTCGGCGGCGCTGCGCCAGCCGACCACGCCGCCGCCGCCGTCGAAATCGGAGCCGATGCCGACATGGTCGATGCCGATGCGGCGGACCGCGTATTCGATGTGGTCGACCACGTCGGCCAGCGCCACCACCTCCGGCTTGCCGCCCCGGCGCAGGAACCCCGCCACCGCCGTCACCTGCACCACGCCGCCGACCTCGCGCAGCACATCGAGCTGGCCGTCATCCAGGTTGCGCGGATGGTCGCACAGCGCCCGCATGCAGCTATGCGTGCTGACCACCGGCGTGCGGCTCAGGGCCGCGGCCTGCATCATGGCGTCGCGGGAGACATGGGCCACGTCGATCATCATGCCGACGCGGTTCATCTCGGCGATCGCCTCCCGCCCGAACGCGCCGAGGCCGCCATGCAGGGTCGCGCCATCGCCCAGATCGGCGCGCGGGATGGCGCTGTCGGCCAGCGCGTTATGGCCGTTATGGGTCAGCGTCAGGTAGATCGCCCCCAGCGCCCGCAACGCGGCCACGTTGGCCACGTCGTCGCCGATGGCGGCCCCGTTCTCGACGCACGCCACCACCGCCGGCACCCCGTCGCGCCATGCCGCCTCGATCGCCGCCGCCGTGTCGGCGCGGCGCGTGCCGGGGCCGCCCATCGCCGCGATATGCGCCAGCATCTCCCGCGCCCGCGCCACCGAGGCGGCATGGCCGGCGGCATCGCGCGGCCCCTGCGGGATGAACGCCGCCATGCAGGCCGCCGCCACCCCGCCACGCCGCAGCTTCGGCAGGTCGACGCAGCGCCTGGTGTCGGCGGCAAACTCGCCGCCGGTGCGCGGCGGCCATGGGATGTCGATGTGGCTGTCCAGCACCAGCGTCTGCGCGTGGATTGCGGCATCGCCGCCGGGCAGCCCCGCGTGGAACTCGCTGTCCATCAGGCGCCCCGAGGCTGGCGGTTGGCGATCGGGCGGCAATGCGAACTACGTGTGTGCATGGGCCGAGTGTGCATCCTCTGGTCGCGGCCTGTGAAGCCCGGTATATCACCCAGCGCTCGCCGACTGCCGGCGTTCCCGTAGCTCAGCCGGATAGAGCACCAGATTCCTAATCTGGGGGCCGTGGGTTCGAATCCCGCCGGGAACAGGCCGCGAAGGAAGTACCGGACACCGGCACTTTCCGCCCCGCTCTGCGTTCAGCGGCGCTGAGACACCGCGACAAGGAACCTAGCCGATGACCTCCTCCACCTCGCCAGTCTGGCTCATCACCGGATGCTCCACCGGCTTCGGCCGCGAACTGGCGCAACTGGTCCTCTCGCGCGGCGGGCGCGCGGTGGTGACGGCGCGTGACCCGGCGAGCGTCGCCGACCTGGTGGCGGATTATCCGGACACGGGGCTGGCGCTCCCGCTCGATGTCACCGATGGCGGCCAGATCACGGCGGCGGTGCGGGCGGCGGAGGCACGGTTCGGCGCCGTCGACGTGCTGGTGAACAATGCGGGCTACGGCTACCAGGCCTCCATCGAGGAGGGCGAGGAAGACGAGATCCGCGCCATGTTCGACGCCAACGTGTTCGGGCTGTTCGCGCTGACCCGCGCCGTGTTGCCGGGGATGCGGGCGCGGCGGCGCGGCCACGTCATCAGCATCACCTCGCTGGCCGGCTTCGTCGGCTTCGCCAGCTCCGGCTACTACGCCGCCAGCAAGCACGCGGTCGAGGGCTGGTCGGACGCGCTGGCGATCGAATGCGCGCCGCTCGGCATCAAGGTCACCTGCGTGGAGCCGGGGCCGTTCCGCACCGACTGGGCCGGGCGCTCGCTGCGGCAAACGCCGAGCCGGATCGACGACTACGCGGAGACGGCGGGTGCGCGCCTGCGCGCCACGGCGGCGGCCAGCGGCAACCAGGCCGGCGATCCGGCACGGGCGGCGGCGGCGATGATCGAGATAGCCGAGGGCGACGCGCCGCCGCGCCACCTGCCGCTCGGCGCGATCTGCTACAACACCACCACCGCCAAGCTGCGCGAACGGCTGGCGCAGATCGAGGCGTGGCGGGAGACGGCGCTCGGCGCCGATTTCCCGCAGGCGTAGCCGCTACACCGTGCGCAGCATGCCGCCATCGACGAAGTAGGTGGAGCCGATGCTGTAGCTGGCGCGCGACGAGCACAGGAACACGAAGAAGTTGGCCAGTTCCGCCGGCGTGCCGAACCGGCGGATCGGCGCCAGTTCGTCGGCGACACCTTGCAGGTGGCCCTCCCAGTCGCCGCCGCTGTCGGCGGTCAATTGTTTGGCGGTCTTGATCCAGTCGGGCGTCAGGATCAGGCCGGGGTTGACGCAGTTGACGCGGATGTTGTCGCCCACGACCTCGTTGGCCAGCGTCTTGCTGAACATCATCAGCGCCGATTTGGTGACGTTGTAGATCGGCTCGTAGCCGAGCGGCTGGGTGGCGCAGATCGAGGCGTTGTGCAGCACCACGCCGCCGCCACGCACGCGCATCGACGGCACCAGGCCACGGGCGAGGCGTACCGCCGCCATCACATGCAGCTCCCAGTACTGCTGCCACTTCTCGTCGGGCGCCTGCATGATGGTCTCGTTGGAGCCGGTGCCGGCGTTGTTGATGAGGATGTCGGCGCCGCCGAACGCATCCTGCACCGCCCGCACCAGCGCCGTGCAGCCGCTCGCCACGCCGATGTCGCCGGCCACCGGCACCACGCGGACGCCGTGTTCGGCGGCGATGCGGTCAGCCTCCCGGCGCAGCCGCTCGCCGTCGCGCGCGGCCAGCACGAGGTGGACGCCCTCCGCCGCCAAGCCCTCGGCGATGGCCAGCCCGATGCCCACGCTGCCGCCGGTGATGACCGCGACCTTGCCGCCCAGACCCAGATCCATCGTGCCTCTCCTTTAACTAAGCTTGGCCTTCAGTTCGGCTTGGCGAGTTCGGCCTGGATGATGCCGCTGATGCGCTCGAACGCCGCCGCCTCGTCATCGCCCTCGCTCGCGTAGGCCTTGGCCGCATGGCGGGCGACATCGGCGAGCAGCAGGCCCCAAACGCCGGCATCCTTCCAGGTGGTGCGCAACACCAGTTGCTGCGCCTCGCCCGGCACCGCCCAGACGCGCAGCACCTCGATCGCCTGCGGCCTGCTGGCGTTGGGCGGCGGGTCGAGCGCCCGGTCGCGGGCGGGTTTCAGCACGCTCATGCCCCTCGGTTGCGGATCAGTTCGTCCACCACCGCCGGATCGGCCAGGGTGGAGATGTCGCCCAGCGCCTCGATCTCGCGCGCGGCGATCTTGCGCAGGATGCGGCGCATGATCTTGCCGCTGCGGGTCTTGGGCAGGCCGGGCGCCCATTGGATCACGTCGGGCGTGCCGATCGGGCCGATGTCGCGGCGCACGGTGGCGACCAGCTCCCGGCGCAGCGCCTCGGACGGCTCCTGATCGGATTTCAGCGTCACATAGGCATAGATGCCCTGGCCCTTGATGTCGTGCGGGTAGCCGACCACCGCCGCCTCGGCGACCGCGTGGTGGCCGACCAGGGCGCTCTCGACCTCGGCGGTGCCCATGCGATGGCCGGAGACGTTGATCACGTCGTCGACCCGCCCGGTGATCCAGTAGTAGCCGTCGCGGTCGCGGCGGGCGCCGTCGCCGGTGAAATACAGGCCCTTGTAGGTCGAGAAGTAGGTCTGCACGAAGCGGTCATGGTCGCCGAACAGCGTCCGCATCATGCCCGGCCATGGCTGCGTGATGACCAGATTGCCGTCCGCCTCGCCGTCCAGCACGCGGCCTTCGGCATCGACCAGTGCCGGGTGCACGCCCGGCAGCGGCAGTGTCGCGGAACCGGGCTTGGTGGTGGTGGCACCCGGCAGCGGGCTGATGAGGATGCCGCCGGTCTCCGTCTGCCACCAGGTATCGACGATCGGGCAGCGCGCGTCGCCGACGATCTGGTGGTACCAGTGCCACGCCTCCGGGTTGATCGGCTCGCCGACGCTGCCGAGCAGGCGCAGGCTGGCACGGCTGCTGCGGGCCACATGGGCGTCGCCGTCGCGCATCAGCGCGCGGATCGCGGTCGGCGCGGTGTAGAAAATCGATACCTTGTGCTTGTCCACCACCTCCCACAGCCGCCCGGCATCGGGGTAGTTCGGCACGCCCTCGAACATCAGCGTGGTGGCGCCGTTGGCGAGCGGGCCATAGACGATGTAGCTGTGGCCGGTCACCCAGCCGACATCGGCGGTGCACCAGTAGATGTCGCCCGGCCGGTAGTCGAACACCAGCTCATGCGTCAGCGCGGCCCACACCATGTAGCCGCCGGTGGTGTGCAGCGCGCCCTTCGGCTTGCCGGTGCTGCCGGAGGTGTAGAGGATGAACAGCGGGTCTTCGGCGTCCATCTCCTCCGGCGCGCAATCGGGCGAGGCGGCGGCGACCGCGTGGTCGTAGCGGATGTCGCGGCCCTCGGTCATCGCCACGTCCGCGCCGGTGACCGGGACCACCAGCAGGTGCTCCACCAGCGGGCAGTTCGCCAGCGCCGCGTCGGCGTTGGCTTTCAGCGCCACCCGGCGGCCGCCACGCCTTCCCTCGTCGGCGGTGATGACGACACGGATGCCGGCGTCGTTGATGCGCTGCGCCAGCGCGTCCGCGGAGAAGCCGCCGAACACCACGGTGTGCACGGCGCCGATGCGGGCACAGGCCAGCATCGCCACCGCCGCCTCGACCACCATCGGCAGGTACAGGCACACGCGGTCGCCGCGGGCCACACCGAGGCCGCGCAGCACGTTGCCCAGCCGGCAGACCTGCTCGTGCAGTTCACGGTAGGTGACGTGGCGGCCGGTGCCCGGCTCGTCGCCCTCCCAGATGATCGCCACCTGATCGCCGCGTTCGGCCAGGTGGCGGTCGAGGCAGGAGACCGAGGCGTTCAGGGTGCCGTCGGCGAACCAGGTGACGCGCGCCTCGTCGTGGAAGTCGCCGCGTCCGGCCTGCGTCGGCTGCCGCATCCAGGCGATACGGGCAGCGTGGTCGAGCCAGAACCCTTGCGGGTCGGCGGCCTCGCGCGCCACGGCGGCGGCATAGCCGGCGGCGTTGATATGGGCACGGGCGGCGATGTCTTCACGCGCCGGAAACTGTTGGTCGTACATTCGTCCATCCTCCCCATCGGCGCCGCTTGGTGCGTCGCGTTCTTTGCAGAGACGTGGAGCATAGACCCCGGCCTGTCAGCCGCGCCATCCGCCCAACGCGCAAATATGCCGCCAGTGACCTTCGGACACCGCCACCACCGACAGCCGCGACAGCCGCAGCAGGTCGCAGCCGGCCAGCGCCGGGTCCGCCTTCATTGCCGCCAGCGTCATCGCGCGCGACATCGCCGAGACCGCGCGCATGTCCACGCACACCCAGTCGCCGCTCTCGGCGGTGGGGTCGGGATAGGCCTCGCGCACCACCTCAACCACGCCGACAATCTCGCGGCCGGTGTTGGAGTGGTAGAAGAACGCCAGGTCGCCTTCCCGCATCGCCCTCAGGTTGTTGCGGGCGGCGTAATTGCGCACGCCGGTCCAGGGTTCGACCTTGCGCGCCACCTGCTGGTCCCAGCCGAACGAGTCCGGCTCCGACTTCACCAGCCAGTAGCCCTGCGGATGCGCCGCCATCAGGCGAGGCGGACGCCGTCGCGGAACACTTGGCGGAACGGGCGGATTACGGTCGCCTCGAACAACCCGGCCTGGGCATACGGGTCGGCGGCGGCGAACGCCTCGGCGGCGGCGCGGTCGGCGGCCTCGATCACCAGCAACGAGCCGCACGGCCTGCCGTCGGCGTCGAGCAGTGCCCCGGCGGTCGCCAGTTCGGCGGCGCGGGCGTCGAGAAAGGCCAGGTGCGTCGCGCGCGTCGCGAGTCGCAGGTCCAGCGCGCCGGGACGGTCGGTGCAGGTCAGCGTGAACAGCATCGCGGCTTCCTTTAATTGTAGGCCATGTGGATACGCGAGGCGGCCATGCGCTTCAAACTTGGCGAAGTCCGCTCTACTATGATGCCATGGACGCAAGCGCATCCGCCACCGCCACCGCCACCGCGACCGCCGGGCGGGCATCGCCGGTGCCCGCATCGCGCGGGCTGCACAGGTTCGCCAATCCGGGCCGTTTCCTGCGGCTGAGCGGGCGCGTGTTGCCGCCGGTGGCCGCCATCGGTGTTGCACTGACGCTGGCCGGCTGCGTCTGGGGGCTGGCGTTCTCGCCGCCGGACTACCAGCAGGGCGACGCGGTGCGGATCATGTACGTCCACGTCCCCGCCGCCTGGCTGGCCTCGATGGGCTACGCGGCGCTGGCGCTGTGCTCGGCGCTGTCGCTGGTCTGGCGGCATCCGCTGGCCGACCTGGCGGCCGCCGAGATCGGGCCGGTGGGCGCCGCCGTGACCGCCGTCTGCCTCGCCACCGGCAGCCTGTGGGGCAAGCCGATGTGGGGCGCCTGGTGGGTCTGGGACGCGCGGCTGACCTCGGTGCTGGTGCTGTTCTTCCTGTATCTCGGGCACATGGCGCTGGTGCGCGCGTTCGACGACCCACAGCGCGGCGCGCGGGCGGCGGCGATCCTGGCGCTGGTCGGCGTGGTCAACCTGCCGATCATCAAGTTTTCCGTCGATTGGTGGAACACGCTGCACCAGCCCGCCTCGATCACGCTGACCGGCGCTCCCACCATGGCGCCGGCGATCCTGTGGCCGCTGCTGCTGACGGCACTCGGCTTCAGCTTCGGATTTGTGGCGCTGGTGCTGGCGCGCACCAGGGCCGCCGTGATGGAGCGGCGTATCCGCGCCCTGCTGATGGCGCGGGCGGAGCGCGCCGCATGACCCACCTGCCCTATATCGTGGCCAGCTATGGGCTGACCGCCGGCGTGGCGCTGTGGCTGTCCATCGGCGTCGCGTGGCGGACCCGCATGGCCCGCCGACGCCTGCTCGCCGTCGACCCACGCGCAGACCGGCGCACAGGCGGGCGCACAGACGAGCGCACAGACCGGGGCACGGACCGGCGCGCATGACCCGCAAGCATCGCCGGCTGACCATGCTGCTGGTGTGCGGCCTCGCCCTGGGCGGCGCGGCCGCGCTGACGCTGAGCGCGTTCCGCGACACCATGGTGTTCTTCCTGGCCCCCTCCGACATCGCCGCCAAGGCGCCCGGTCCGGGCCGGACGTTCCGGCTTGGCGGGCTGGTCGAGGCGGGGAGCCTGAAGCGCATCACCGAGGACGGCCAGCCGGCGGCGCATTTCTCCGTCACCGACGGGCCGGGTCATATCGAGGTCACCTATATCGGCATCCTGCCGGACCTGTTCCGCGAGGGTCAGGGCATGGTGGCGCTGGGCAGCCTGGAGCGCGACGGCAGTTTCCGCGCGCAGGAGGTGCTGGCCAAGCACGACGAGACCTATATGCCGAAGGACGTGGCCGACGCGTTGAAGAAGTCCGGGCGCTGGCGGCCGGAGATGGGCGCGCCACCGGCGGCGGCAAGCTGGACCGCCGCCACGCCGGTCCGGGCGGGAGGCTGAACCATGCTGGATTTCCCCGAGATCGGCCACTTTGCGCTCGCGCTGGCTGTGGCGTTCGCGCTCGCGCAGGCGGTGCTGCCGCTGTACGGCGCGTGGCGGCGCGACGCCCGGCTGATCCAGTCCGCGCCGCCGCTGGCGCTGGGCCAACTGATCGCGCTGGCGACGGCGTTCGGCTGCCTGGTGTGGAGTTCGGTGAGCGACGACTTCTCCGTCCTCAACGTGGCCGAGAACAGCCACACGCTGAAGCCCCTGCTCTACAAGATCACCGGCGCATGGGGCAACCACGAGGGATCGACCCTGCTGTGGTGCCTGATCCTGGCCGGTTGCGGCGGCGCGGTGGCGCTGTTCGGCACCGAGCTGCCGCAGGCGTTGCGCGCGCGCGTGATCGGCGTGCTGGGGGCGACCGCCTGCGGCTTCGAGCTGTTCGCGCTGACCGCTAGCAACCCGTTCGTGCGGCTGTGGCCGCCGCCACTGGACGGGCGCGACATGAACCCGCTGCTACAGGACCCCGGCCTCGCCTTCCACCCGCCCATCCTCTACATCGGCTATGTCGGCTTCGCGGTGCCGTTCGCCTTTGCCGTCGCCGCCCTGCTGGAGGGCCGCGTCGATGCCGCCTGGGGCCGCTGGGTGCGCCCCTGGACCTTGGGGGCCTGGTGCTGCCTGACCGGCGGCATCGCGCTCGGCTCGTGGTGGGCCTATTACGAACTCGGCTGGGGCGGGTTCTGGTTCTGGGATCCGGTCGAGAACGCCTCGCTGCTGCCATGGCTCACCGGCACCGCGCTGCTGCACTCGGCGATCGTGGTGGAGAAGCGCGAGGCGCTGAAGACATGGACCGTGCTGCTGGCCATCGCCACCTTCTCGCTCAGCCTGTCCGGCACCTTCCTGGTGCGCTCGGGCATCCTCAACTCGGTGCATTCGTTCGCCAACGACCCGGCGCGCGGCGTGTTCATCCTGGCGCTGCTGGCGCTGGTGATCGGCGGCTCGCTGCTGCTGTTCGCGTTCCGCGCGCCGAGGCTGGCGGCGTCCGGCATCTTCGCTCCGGTGTCGCGCGAGGGGGCGCTGGTGCTCAACAACGTGCTGCTGTGCGCGATTGCCGCCGTGGTGCTGACCGGCACCATCTACCCGCTGTTCGCCGACCTGCTGCTGGGCGAGAAGATCAGCGTCGGGCCGCCGTTCTTCAACGCCACCGTGCTGCCGCTGGCGGTGCCGGTGTTCGCCGCCATGTCGCTCGGCCCGATGCTGTCATGGAAGCGCGCGGCGCTGCGCCCGGTGCTGTTCCGGCTGTGGTGGGCGGCGCTGGCGGCGCTGGCCATCGGGCTGTTCGCCGCGACCCGCGCGCGGCTGTTGCCGACGCTGGCGTTCGGCGCGGCGGCGTGGATCGTGCTGGGTGCGGCGACCGATCTGGTCGAGCGGGTGCGGCTGTTCCGCCAGCCGTTGCGGGCCAGCGCGCGGCGCCTCGCCGGCCTGCGCCGCGCCTCGTTCGGCACCACCATCGCCCATGCCGGCATGGGCATCACCATCGCCGGCGTCGCCGGCATGTCGCTGGCCAGCGAGCGCATCGCGCTGGTGCGTCCGGGCGAGACGGTCAGCCTCGCCGGCTACCAATGGACCCTGCGCGACTTGCACGACGCGCCCGGCCCGAACTACACGGCGCGGGTCGCCACCATCGCCATCAGCCGCGACGGGCATCCGGTGGTGACGCTGGCGCCGGAACGCCGCGCCTTCCCGGTGCAGCGGATCACCACCACCGAGGCCAAGATCAGCACCAACTTCGTGCGCGACCTGTACGCGGTGCTGGGCGACGAGCGCGACGGCGCCGCCGTGCTGCGGCTGCACGTGAACCCACTCGCACCTTGGATCTGGCTGGGTGGCCTGGTCATGGCGATGGGCGGGCTGGTGTCCCTGTCCGACCGTGGCCTGCGCGTCGGCGCGCCGGCGCGCCGGGCCGTGGCCGCAGACGCGGCACGGGCATGATGGCCACACGCCGCCGCCTGCTGCTGCTGGCCCCGCTCGGCATCGCCGTGGCCGGGGGTGCCGGCTTCTACGCCATGCTGCGCGGCATGACCGCCGGCACGTTCGATCCGCGCGGGGTGCCGAGCATGCTGGTCGGCCACCGGGTGCCGCCGTTCGCGCTGCCGGGCCTGACCGATGCCGACCTCGCCGCCGGCACGCATCCGGTCGTGGTCAACTTCTTCGCCAGTTGGTGCGTGCCGTGCATCGAGGAGGCGCCGGCGCTGGCGATGCTGCACGCTGCCGGCGCGACGCTGTACGGCATCGCCTACAAGGATCAGGCGTCTAAGACCGCCGCGTTCCTGGACCGCCACGGCCACCCATACACGCGGGTGGCCGCCGATGCGCCCGGCCGGGTGGCGATCGACTGGGGCGTGACCGGCGTGCCGGAGACGTATGTGATCGACAAGGCCGGCATCGTCCGCTGGCACTTCGCCGGGCCGCTGACGGCGGCGCAGGTGGACGGCGCCATCCTGCCGTTGCTGAAGCGGTACGCATGAGGGGCCTGCTGCTCGCCATCTGCCTGTTGTTCGCCTCGCCAGCCTGGGCGATCAGCGATCCGGCCGAGGCGCTGGCCAACCCGGCGCAGGAGGCGCGCGCGGTCGAGGTCGGGCGGCAGTTGCGCTGCCTCGTGTGCCAGAACGAGAGCATCGAGGACAGCGGCGCCGACCTCGCCCGCGACCTGCGCCGGATCGTGCGCCAGCGCGTCGTGGCCGGCGACAGCGACCGCCAGATCGTCGCCTGGCTGGTGGCGCGCTACGGCAACTTCGTCCGCCTCAGCCCGCCGCTCGACCCCAGCACCTGGCTGCTGTGGTTCTCGCCGGTGGTGGCGCTGGGGTTGGGCGGCGGCGCCGTGTTGCTGGCGCGGCGGCGGCAGGCGCCGGCGGCGGCGGTGCCGCTCGATGCGGCGGAACAGAGCCGGCTGCGCGATTTGCTGCAAAGTTGACCTGAGAGTTGACGTGGCTGTCGCTGCTGCTGGTGGCCGTGCTGGCGCTGGCGCCGCTGCTGGCGTTGCGCCGCTCGGCGGGCGGGCGCGGGCGGCGGGAGGCGGCGCTGGGCCTGCACCGCGCGCAACTGCTCGAACTCGACCGTGACCGCGACGAGGGCCGCATCGCATTCGCCGACCACGCGACGGCGGTGCTGGAGGTGCAGCGCCGCCTGCTGGCCGATGCGGACATGTCCGAGGCTCCCGCGCGCGTCGGCACCAGGCTGCCTCTGCTGATGGCGCTGGCGGGGGTGCCGCTGCTGGCCGCTGGGCTCTACTTAATCGCCGGCCACCCGGACCTGCCGGCGGCGCCGCTGGCGGCCCGGCTGGATTCGGCGCGGCGCGACGAGCGGATGCTCGAACTGCTGCGGACCAAGGTGGCGGCGCTCGACCAGAATTCGGCGTTAGCGCGGCAGGGCTACGTGCTGCTGGGCAATGCCGAGCAGGCGCGCGGCAACCTGCCGGCGGCGGCGGCGGCGTGGCGGCAGGCGGTGCGCATCCGCTTCGAGCCTCATCTCGCGGCGCTGGCGGCGGAGGCGCAGACCCAGGCCGATGGCGGGCGGGTCAGCGCCGCCTCGCTCGACCTGTACCGCCGCGCGCTGGCCGCCGCTCCACCCGGTGCGGCATGGCTTGCGACCGTGCGCCAGCGCATCGCGGGCGGAGGCCAGCCGCCTACAGGCGGGGCGGCAGAGTGATCGCCGCGCGCACGCACAGGTCGACCCGGCTCAGCGTCTGGTCGGGAATCTTGCCGCCATAGACCGCGCGTACGTCGAACCGGCACACCGCGTGCGGGCGGCGGACCAGCACCGTGGTCTCGGCGCCGTCGTCGAGGTTGGCGCTGCCGAGCAGGTCGGCATTCTGCTCCGGCGTCGGCAGGCCGATCCCGGATGGGGTCACGAACAGTTGCTGGGCCGCATGGCCGGCATGGTTGGCGACCAGCACCGGCAGCGGGTCGTCGCCGGCCGCTGGGCCCACGGCGCTGGGCAGCGGCGCCAGCGTGTCGGCCGTGGTCCAGCCGGGTTGCACCACCACGCCGCCCAGTTCGCACAGGTCGAGGCCGCGGCGTTCCTCGGCGCCCCGGTTGTCGAACACCACCCGCATGTCGGCCACGCACTCGCCGCGATAGGCGATGGCGACGGAGTCGCCAACCGACAGGCTGGCCTGGCCGAGCTGGTCGTCGCCCCAATCGCCGGCGTTCGCTGGCGAGATCATCACCTGCTGGATCGGCCGTCCAGCATGGTTGGCGACGACCACGCGATGCACGCCGCCATCGGCGCCCGGTGGCAGCACGGCGGCGGCGGCGTCGAAGGTCAGCGTATGCGTCTGGCAGACGTTGACGCGGCGGCGCTCCTCGCGGCTGGCGTCGTCGTAGATCACCTGAAAATCGAACTCGCAGTCGTGCGCACGGTTCAGCCGCAACCGGAAACCCTTCTGCGGCGCGATGGTGGCGTCGCCGAGCCGGTCCTCGCCCCAGTCGTCGACCGTGCTGGGCGAGGCATACAGCTCGTTGATGGTGCGCCGGGCGTGGTTGGCGACCTGCAACTCCTGGACCGGGTTGGCCGGTGCGGCGGACCCCGAAGCGCTGCCGGCGGCGTGGGCCGTGGCCGAGAGCAGCAGCAGGCACGCCAGTCCCGGACAGAGCCACCGCATCGTCGCCCCATGCCTCCTGTTGACGGACCACATCGAACAAAGTTGTCGATTGCCACTGGATCTGGCGGTTTGTCGAGACGTTGGCAATGCCATATGGCATTGCACCCCGGCGGCGGCGTGCCAATTTCCAGCGCATGGACAATGCAGCAACACTTCCCCCGCCACCGGCCAGCGATACTGAAACCGTGACGGAGTGCCCGCCCGCGCCGACACCGATGCCCCCCCGCGCGCCAGCGCCGATGTCAAGGGAGGTAGGTGGTCCGAAAGGGCCGGAACCGACGCGCTACGGCGATTGGGAAGTGAAGGGCCGCTGCTCCGATTTCTGAGTCGAGCCTTGCCTCATGCGGATATTTGTTCGCGCCGGACGACCATCAAGTAAGTCTTCACGCAACTTCCCCTCCCGCTTGTTCGTAGTCGTGATCGCCAACACGCACAAAGAGGGACAGCGATAATGTTCATGCGCATCGACCGGCTCCAGGCCGAGTTGCCGCTACCGAAAAAACCGGAACCCAATGCCGCCGCCGCCTTGCAGGAACTGCTTGGCGGCAAATACGGCGAGATGTCGACTTTGGGCAACTACATGTTCCAGAGCTTCAATTTCCGCAACAAATCCAAGCTGCGCCCGTTCTACAGC
This sequence comes from Rhodospirillales bacterium, assembly GCA_043746535.1. Lineage (GTDB taxonomy): Bacteria > Pseudomonadota > Alphaproteobacteria > Acetobacterales > Acetobacteraceae > CAVRQM01. The sequence continues at coordinate 9,630 of JAYTQW010000316.1, read as the reverse complement.
CTGGTGTCCGCCATCTTCGCCGAGGAACTTGGCCATGTGGAGCTGGTCAGCACCGGCATCTCGATGCTGAACTGCGGCCCGGGCAATCCGGCCGAGAACGTCGACATCTCCAAGGCGCCGTTCAAGGACATGCAGGACGTGCGCCTCGCCGGCAGCTTCCTGTCCAACGGCGGCGGCGCCATGCCGATGAACAGCAACGCCGCGTCCTGGAACATGGACATGGTGACCACCACCGGCAACCTGATCATCGACCTGCTGCACAACTTCCACCTCGAATGCGGCGCCCGCATCCACAAGCTGCGCGTCTACGAGACCATGACCGAGCCGACCGGGCGCGAGGTGTGCGGCTACCTGCTGGTGCGCGGCTCCGTCCACGCCCACGCCTACGCGCTGGCGCTGAAGAAGATCACCGGCGTGTCGATCGAGAAGATGCTGCCGACGCCGAACATCGACCTCAGCCGTGTGCCGGAGTGCCAGAAATACCTGAACGAGGGCAGCCATCGCCGGCTGTACCGCTTCAGCCCGGACGACTACGAGGAAATGGCCGGCATCTGGTCCAACGACGAGGTGGCGCTGCCGGGCGATCCGCCGGGCAACCTCGAAGTGGTCGACGGGCATCCGACCGGCGGCAAGATCCCGGAACTGCTCGGCAACTACGGCGCGTTCGCGCCCGACTATGCGCCCGAGGAAATCTTCGAGATCGCCAGCAAGCTGTACGTGAAAAGCCGCTGACCTGAGAAGCAAGGCCAGGGCTTTGCCCTGGACCCACCAGGACGCGGCGCGTCCTGGACCTGCAATACTTGGGTCAGGGTTCCAGGGGCTTGGTGGGGTCCAGGGGCGAAGCTGCTGGCCTTGCCTTGCCTAACTGGATCAACGCCCGCCGCACCCCCTGCGCGTCTTCGACCGGCCTCGGCCAATCCACGCGCAGCACCGCGTCCGCTGCGAGGTCGCAGCCGTCCACGTCCACGCCCACCATGCGCCAGCCACCGTGACGTCCGGCGATGCGGGCCAGGGTCGCGGCATGGTGGTCATTGCAATGCGCCATGATGTCGTCCGCCGCCGCCGTCACCGATGCCACCGCGCCGGCATCCGGCAGCAGCCGCGCCGCACTCAGTTGGAAGGCGCGGGCGAAGCCGCCGACGAATGACGCCCGTTCCGGCGCGATCCGCCACAGGTGGAAATCACCGAAATCGGCGTAGAGCGCCGCGTACGGATGCACCACAAGGAAGCGTGCGCGCGTCGCCGGCGCATCGTCGATCACCGCCCGTCCCGTGACGCACACCCGTGGCGCCGTCTGCGGGTTGGCGTCCGTCGCCTCGCCCGTCGCCAGCAACGCGCAGCGCGGCTCGGCGCGCAGGTGGCGGGTGTGCTCCGACAGGTCGGACAGCAGCAGCAGCAGGTCCAGCCCCGCCGTCGCCGCCGGAGTGACCAGGCCCGCGAACGGCTGCCCGTCCGCCTGGGTCGCCAGGGTCGCCCGCCGCGCGCCGCGCAGCAGCTTGCGCGCGCTGAACGCCGGCGGCTCGGTCGCGGCGGCGGGTGCGATTTCGCTGGTTTCCATCCTTTGTTCGAGTCCTCATCGGTTTTGCGCCACAATCGCATGGCATTCTTACGCGTCACGGAGTCCACGCCATGAAGCAGACCATCGCCCTGGTCGATGACGACCGCAACATCCTCACCAGCGTCTCGATGACGCTGGAACAGGAGGGCTTCCTGGTGCGCACCTACACCGATGGCGAGAGCGCGTTGCAGGGCATCATCGCCCGCCCGGTCGACCTCGCCGTGCTCGACATCAAGATGCCGCGCATGGATGGCATGGAGCTGCTGCAACGGCTGCGCGCGCGCTCCGCCCTGCCGGTGATCTTCCTGACCTCCAAGGACGAGGAGGTGGACGAGCTGATGGGCCTGCGGCTGGGGGCGGACGACTACATCACCAAGCCGTTCAGCCAGCGCCTGTTGATCGAACGCATCCGCACCCTGCTGCGCCGCAACGAGACCAGCCGCGCGGAGGGGTCGGGCGTCTCCGCCAACGCGATCCTGACGCGCGGCGAGCTGGTGCTGGACGAAACCAAGCACCAATGCACCTGGCACGGCCACGACATCCAACTGACCGTGACCGAGTTCCTGCTGTTGAAGACACTGGCGGTGCGGCCGGGCATGGTGAAGTCGCGCGACCAACTGATCGACGCCGCCTATGGCGAGAACATCTATGTCGACGACTGCACCATCGACAGCCACATCAAGCGCGTGCGCAAGAAGTTCCGCGCCAGCGACGACAGCTTCAACCAGATCGAGACGTTGTACGGCATCGGCTACCGCTACAAGGACAGTTGAGCCATGCCCGACACCCTGCTGCCGATCGGCGGCGGCCTCGCCAGCGACGTGGCGACGAAGGGCCGCATCCGCCGCAGCCAGCGCAGCGTGCGCTGGGCCTCGCCGCTGCTGCGCCGCATCCTGCTGGTCAACCTGGTGCCGCTGGCGCTGCTGCTGGCGGCGTTGCTGTACCTCGACCAGTATCAGAACGGGCTGCTGGAGGCGGAGATCGGCACCCTGCGCGAGCAGGCGCGCATCTACGCCGGGGCACTCAGCGAGGCGGCGGTGCGTTTCGACGGCGCCACCGTGCGGCTGGTGCCGGACAGCGCCCGGGCGCTGCTGCGCCGGCTCACCGAGCCGACGCCGAACGCGCAGGCCAAGATCTACGCCCCCGATGGCCAGGTCATCGCCGACAGCCGCATCCGCGAGGGCACCGGCGGCGCCACCAGCACCGAGCCGTTGCCGCCGCCGGTCGAGCGCGGCGTCGTGGTCGGCGCCATCGCGCGCCTGCTCGACGGCATGCTGGCGCTGCTGCCGCACGACACCGCGACCACGGTGCTGGACACCAGCGGCAGCGGCGGCGGCGCCGACTGGCAGCCCGACGTGCATACCGAACTGCGCCTGACCGGCTCCGACCAGAGCCGGGAGATGCCGCCGTATATCCGCCGAACCCAGGACAACCGCCTGCTGGTCACCGTGGCCGAGCCGATCGCGCGCAACAAGCAGACTGTCGGCATCGTGCTGCTGACGCATGAGGCGCGCGAGGTGGACACCAGCCTGCTCGACGTGCGGCTGTCGATCCTGGGCCTGTTCGGGCTGGCGCTGGGCCTCACCGTGCTGATGTCGTGGTACCTGTCGCTGACCATCGCGCGCCCGATCCTGCGGCTGGCCGACGCCGCCGAGCGGATGCAGGAGGGGCATGGCCGCGCCGGCACGGTGCCGGCCTCGCTGCTGGTGCGCAACGACGAACTCGGCGAGTTGGCGGCGGCGCTGGCCGGGTCGGCGCGGGCGCTGTGGAACCGGATGGATGCGATCGAGCAGTTCGCCGCCGATGTGGCGCACGAGATCAAGAACCCGCTGAGTTCCATCCGCAGCGCCGTCGAGACGCTGCCGCGCATCGACGACCCGGCCAAGCAGCGCCGCCTGCTGGCCATCATCGGCGACGACGTGGTGCGGCTGGACCGGCTGATCAGCGACATCAGCGACGCCTCGCGCATCGACGCCGAACTCTCGCGCGTGGCCACCGTGCCGGTCGACGTGGCGCCGATCCTGGCGGCGCTGGTCGAGCTGTACGACGCCACCCGCGACGAGGACGACGCCTGGCTGGAGCTGGAGCCGCTGGCCGGCCCGGTGGTGGTGCAGGCGGTCGAGGGCCGGCTGGTGCAGGTGCTGCGCAACCTGATCGCCAACGCGCGCAGCTTCTCGCCGCCCGACGGGCGCATCGGCCTGCACGCCCGCGCCGATGGCGGCCAGGTGGAAATCACCATCGAGGATCAGGGGCCGGGCCTGCCCGAAGGCAAGCTGGAGCACATCTTCGACCGCTTCTACTCCGAACGGCCGCAGGGCGAGCGCTACGGCCAGCATTCCGGCCTCGGCCTGTCGATCAGCCGCCAGATCGCCGAGGCGCTGAAGGGCAGCCTGGTGGCCGAGAACCGCCGCGACGGCGTGGGCCACGTGCTTGGCGCCCGCTTCGTGCTGCGGCTGCCGAAGGCCGCCTGACGGATCCCCCGACCATGGGAACCCGATGGCGCCAGATACCTTGGAAACGTTGCGACAGGCCCTGGCATGGCTGACGCAAACGGGGTCGGGGCCGAGCGGGCAGGCAAGGCGGCGGACCTTGCGTGGCAGCCGGGCACGCATACAGTCGGGCACGCATCAGTCGGATACGCATGAAGATCATGGCCGGGAGCAACCGTGCGACATGCGCAACGTTGGCCTGTAATGGATAGCGACCCGAATCCGCCCGAAAAGCCGCGCTCGTTCAAGCAGGCCAGCACCATGGAGGCGCAGCATCAGGTCGCCACCAGCCAGATGGATTCCAGCCGGCTGTCGCTGGTCATCCTGTCGACGCTGGCGGTGCTCTACACGCTGCATCTGGCGGCGGCGATCGTGTTGCCGCTGCTGCTGGCGCTGGTGCTGAACCTGCTGCTGGCACCGGGCAAGCGGCTGCTGGTCGACCGGCTGCGGCTGCCGTCCAGCCTGGCGGCGCTGGTGCTGATCCTGGCGCTGTTCGCCGTGATCACCGCGATCGGCCTGGCGATTTCGCTGCCGGCCTCCAGTTGGGCCGCGAAATCGTCGCAGTTGGTGCCGCTGTTGCAGCAGCGGCTGGGCTTCATCGGCCCGGCGATCGAATTCGTGCGGCAGGGCCTGCACCAACTGCAACAGGTCATGCAGCCTGGTGGCGCCAGCGAGGGCGGCGGCCAGCAGGTGCAGCAGGTGCAGCAGGCGACCAACCTGGGCGGCGTCGGCATGAGCCTGCTTGAGGGCACCGGGGCGGCGCTCGGACAGGTGCTGATCCTGCTGGTGACGCTGTTCTTCATGCTGGCGGCTGGCGACAGCCTGCTGCGCAACCTGGTCGAAGTGATGCCGACCTGGGGCGACAAGCGCCGCGTGGTCGACATTGCGCGCGAGATCGAGCGCAACATCTCCGGCTACCTGCTCACCATCACCATGATGAACGCCCTGGTCGGCATCGCCAACGGCCTGTCGATGTGGGCGCAGGGCGTGCCCAACCCGCTGCTTTGGGGCACGCTGGCGTTCCTGCTCAACTACATCCCGCTGATCGGCCCGGCGCTCGGCATGTTGATCTTCTTCTTTGTCGGCCTGTTCAGCAACGCCGGCATCTGGAGCGCGCTGCTGCCGCCGGCGATCTACCTGCTCATTCACGTCGTCGAGGGCGAGACGGTGACGCCGATGCTGCTGGCGCGGCGGTTCACGCTCAACCCCGTGCTGGTGATCGTGGCGCTGTTCTTCTGGGACTGGATGTGGGGCGTCACCGGCGCGTTGCTGGCGGTGCCGCTGCTGGCGGTGGGCAAGATCGTCTGCGACCGCATCCCCGCGCTGACGCCGATCGGCCACCTGCTGGGCGGCTCGACGGCGCCCAAGGAGACCAAGGTGGTCGTGTGACGCGCTGGCGACGATGCCGGTTCCCGTGACTCCTGGCATGCGAATAAGACTTCCATCGCGCGGGCGTTGGCGTCACAAATTGCCGCCATGCGAATGCACGGTAGCTGCGCGGCACGAAACGGCGCGGGGGTGATCCTCCTGGGTGCTCCCGGAAGCGGCAAGTCGGAGCTGTTGCTGCGGTTGATCCAGCGGGATTTCGTGCTGGTGGCAGACGACCAGATCGATGTCGACGACGACGCGATGGCGCGCGCGCCGCCGCCTTTGGCCGGGCTGCTGGAAGTGCGCGGCCTCGGCATCCTGCGCCTGCCCTGTCTCGACGCGGCCCGCCTGGTCCTCGCGGTGCGCCTGCGACAGCCGGACGACACCCCTCGCCTGCCGCGGCCGCAGCGTCTCGCCAGCCCCGACCTGCCGCTGGTCTGCCTGGATCCGCGCCGCCCCAGCGCCGTCGAGTTCGTGAGCCTGGCCCTGTCCTGCGCGCTGGGCCAGGTGCGGCAGGTGTCCGGCGCGTTCGCCGCATGAGTGCGCCGGCCGGGAGCGAGGCCGCGACCATCGTGCTGGTGAGCGGCCTGTCCGGCGCCGGCAAGTCGACCATCCTGCGCACCCTGGAGGATATCGGGTTCGAGGCGGTGGACAACCCGCCGCTGCCGCTGGTCGAGGACATGATCGCGCGCGTCACCGCCGATGGCTCCCGCCGGGTGGCGATCGGCGTGGACGCGCGCACGCACGGCTTCGACGCCGATGCCCTGCGCGCCACCCTGGTCCGGCTGCAACGTGCCCGCCCCGCCCTGCGGCTCGATCTGGTCTATGCGTGGGCGGAGGACGCGGCCCTGCTGCGCCGGTTCACCGAGACGCGGCGCCGGCATCCGCTCGCGTTGCGTGGCACGGTGCAGGACGGCATTGCTGCTGAACAGAAATTGACCGCGGCGTTGCGGGAGGCCGCCGATCTGTCGGTGGACACCACCGACCTGCCGGTGATCGACCTGAAACGGCTGATCGAGGCCCGCTACGGCGGTTTCGGGGCAGGCCAGCCCGCCCAGGCCGGCGCCGGCCTGGGCGTCACCCTTGTCTCGTTTGCATTCCCAGCCGGGCTGCCCCGCGATGCCGACATGGTGCTGGATGTTCGTTTCCTGCTCAACCCACACTATGTCACTGTGCTGAAACCAAAAACTGGCCTGGACCCGGATGTCGGCGCGTATGTCGAGTCCGACCCGGATTATGCCGTCTTCCTCGCGCGCGTGGCGCAACTGATCGACCTGCTCTTGCCGAGGTTCGTGCGGGAGGGCAAGAAGTATGCGACGATCGCGATCGGTTGCACCGGCGGGCGTCATCGCTCTGTTCACATCGTCGAAAGGCTTGCGGCGCATCTCGTGAACAGCAACTGGCGCGTTACAGTCATGCATCGTGAGTTGGCGCTCGAGGGCACCAGGCTGCCGCCCGCCGACAGGTCGCACGGCGTGGACGACAGGCAGGCTCCGTCCCTCGAAGCCGGCGGCTATCGGGCGCAGGAGGCCTGAACACACACCATGATTGGACTGGTCATCGTCACCCACGGCCGCCTGGCGGAGGAGTTCCGCAGCGCCATGGAGCATGTCGTCGGATGTCAGCAGAACGTCTGCACGGTCTGCATCGGTCCGGATGACGACACCGAGCAGCGCCGCTTCGACGTGCATCGCTGCATCGAGACGGTCGATGCCGGCGACGGCGTGATCGTGCTGACCGACATGTTCGGCGGCACGCCCAGCAACGTCTGCATCTCGCAGATGGCGCGTCCGGGCGTCGAGGTGCTGGCCGGAGTCAACCTGCCGATGCTGGTCAAGTTCGCCAAGATCCGCTCCACCCAGCCGCTCGGCGATGCCACCGAGCATGTGCAGGAGGCCGGACGCAAATACATCGCCCGCGCCGCCGAGGTGATGCCGTCCTGCCGCGTCGGCCCACAGGGTTTCGTGCCGGCGGGCGCCGTGGCCGCGACCGGCAATGGCCACACCGGCAATGGCCGCACCGCCTACGAGCGCCCGAAGCCTTGAACGAGGCCTCCACCGCCCTTGCCCGCGTCGTCACCATCGTCAACAAGCGGGGTCTGCATGCCCGTGCCGCCGCCAAGTTCGTCACCGTGGCCGAGCGTTTCGGGGCCTCGGTGGAGGTGATCCGCGATGGCCAGACGGTTTCGGCCCGCTCCATCATGGGCCTGATGATGCTGGGCGCCGGCATGGGTTCGGCCATCACCATCAGCGCCGACGGCTGGGACGCCAAGGAAGCGCTGGATGCCCTGTCGAGCCTGGTGGAAACCGGCTTTGACGAGCAGGACTGAGCCGCCGCCAGCCAAAGTCCGGCGCAAAGGCGCCTGCCCGACCGAGGCTGCCCCGGCCCCGGACGCCGAACCGCGTGAGCGGCGGCTGCGCGGTATTCCGGTGGCGCCCGGAATCGCCATCGGTCCGGTGTTCGCGCCGTCCGAAGCGCCGGCGGTGGTCACCCGCCGGTCGCTGGCGACAGCCGAGGTCGCTGGCGAGGTGCAGCTTCTCGACGCCGCCATCGCCCAATCGCGCAAGCAACTGCTGAAACTGCGCGGCCGCCTGAGTTTGCTGCCCGACGACAGCCAGGCCGAAATCGCCCCGCTGCTGGACGCCTACCTGCAAATGATCGGCCCGTCGCGGCTGGTGCGCGGCGCGCGCGAGCGCATCGCCGCCAGTCTGGTCGACGCCGCCTCCGCCGTGGCCGACGAGACCGAGGCGCTGGCCGCCACCCTGCTGGCCCGCGTGGCGGGCGATGACGCCGCCGGGCGCGCGCGGCGGGCGGAGGAGGTGCGCGAGATCGGCCGCCGGCTGGTGCGCAACCTCACCCATGCGCCGTTCCGCAGCTTCGCCGGGCTGCCGGATGGCGGCGTTCTGGTATGCGAGGCGCTGCGCCCGGCCGACGCCGCCCTGCTCGACCCGTCGCGGCTGGCCGGCGTCGCCACCGAGGAGGGCGGCACCGATGGCCACACCGCCATCATGCTGCGCGCGCTCGGCGTGCCGGCGGTGCTGGGTGTTGCGGGGTTGGTGCAACTGGCGCAGCCGGGGGCCATCGTCGTGCTGGACGGCGCCGCCGGCCAGGTCACGGTCAACCCCACCGAGGCGAGCCTGGCGGCGGCGCGGCGGGCAATCGCCGCCTTCTCGCGGGAGCGGCAGCGGCTCGGGCGGCTGCGGCGGCTGCCGGCGGTGACCAGCGACGGCCAGTTGGTCGAGTTGCAGGCCAACATGGAGATCCCCGCCGAACTGGCGCTGATCACCCAGGCCGGGGCCGCCGGCATCGGGCTGTTGCGCAGCGAGTTCCTGTTCATGAACCGCACCGGCCTGCCGGACGAGGCGGCGCAGTTCGAGACCTACCGCCACGTGATCGAGGCGATGGAGCCGGACCCGGTCACCATCCGCGTGCTGGACTGGGGCGGCGAGAAGGAAATCGCGGCCCTGGCCGCCGCCGACCTGGTGCCGGAGAGCGGCGAGAACCCGGCGCTGGGCCTGCGCGGCATCCGCCTGCTGCTGCGCCATCCCGCGTTGCTGGAGACGCAGCTCTCGGCGATCCTGCGCGCGTCGGTGCGCGGGCGGGTGCGCATCCTGCTGCCGATGGTGACCAACGTCGCCGAGGTGCGCGCCGCGCGCGAGATCTACGAGCGCGTGGCCCGCCGCCTGCGCCGCCGTGGCGAACGGCTGCCGGACCCGCTGCCGCCGCTCGGCATCATGATCGAGACGCCGGCGGCGGCGCTGTCGGCGGACGCGCTGGCGCTGGAGTCGGATTTCTTCGCCATCGGCACCAACGACCTATCGATGTACGCGCTGGCGGTGGACCGTGGCGACAGCGAGGTGGCGGCGCTGTACGACCCGCTGCATCCCGGCGTGCTGCGGCTGATCCAGTTCGCCACCGAGGCGGCGCTGCGGATGCGGATGCCGGTGTCCGTGTGCGGCGAGATGGCCGGCAACCCCCGGCTGGTGCGCCTGCTGCTGGGCCTGGGCCTGCGCAGCTTCAGCATGAACGCCTCGGCGGTGCCGCGCGTGAAGCAGGCGGTGCGCGCCAGCACCATCGACGATTGCGCCCGGCTGGCGCGGCGCGTGATGGAGCAGTCCGACCCGGCGCGCATCCAGGAACTGCTGATGGGCACGCCCGCGCTATAGCCGCCACACGAACGCGCTGCCATCCCACAGGCTGAACGGGCGCACGCCG
>JAYTQW010000315.1:0-4434 GCA_043746535.1 Rhodospirillales bacterium | reverse complement strand
GAACGATAATCTGGCCTGAAACTACATCGCCGCAGACACTTGGCCGGGCTGGCATTATTGCCGGCTTAGGTTGGTTTGGCGCCGACGCTCGGCAGCTATTCCTTCAAGGCGCAAGACGATCATGCCAGCGTCATCCTTCTTATGGTAGGAGGCGGGCCATGGCTCCTCCCCTGCTCACCCTCCAAGACATTGCAATCACGCTCGGCTCGCAGCCGCTGCTGGCCTCGGCATCGCTGTCGGTCGGCGCCGGCGACCGCGTCTGCCTGGTCGGGCGCAACGGTTCGGGCAAGTCCACGCTGCTGAAGATCGCCGCCGGGATGCTGCAACAGGATCGCGGCACCCGCTTCGTGCAGCCGGGCGCCACCATCCGCTACCTGCCGCAGGAGCCGGACCTGACCGGGTTCGCCAACGTGCTGGCGTATGTGGAGGCCGGGTTTGGCCCCAACGACGACCGCCATCGCGGGCACTACCTGCTCGAACAACTCGGCCTGACCGGAGAGGAACTGCCGGCCAACCTGTCCGGTGGCGAGGGCCGCCGCGCGGCGCTGGCGCGGGCGCTGGCCCCCTCGCCCGACATCCTGCTACTGGACGAGCCGACCAACCATCTCGACCTGCCGGCGATCGCCTGGCTGGAAAGCGAGCTGGCGTCGCTGTCGTCGGCCATCGTCGTCATCAGCCATGACCGCCGGCTGCTGGAGTCGCTGTCGCGCAGCATCGTCTGGCTGGACCGTGGCCAGTCGCGCCGCCTGGACCGCAGCTTCGCGCATTTTGAGCAGTGGCGCGACGAGACGCTGGAACAGGAGGAGGCCGAGCGGCACAAGGCTGTGCGCAAGCTGGTGATGGAGGAGGACTGGCTGCGCTACGGCGTCACCGCGCGGCGCAAGCGCAACCAGAAGCGCCTGGGCGGCCTGATCGCGCTGCGCGAGCGCACCCGCCAGGCGCGCGGGCCACAGGGCGGCCCGCGCATGGCCGCCGCCGAGGGCGACATCTCCGGCAAGCTGGTGGCGGTGGCCGAAGACGTGTCGCTGACCTATCCGGGCAATGCCGCGCCGGTGATCCGCGAATTGACCACGCGCGTGCTGCGTGGCGACCGCGTCGGCATCGTCGGCCCGAACGGTGCCGGCAAGACCACCATCCTCGGACTGCTGACCGGCAAGTTGCAGCCCGACAGCGGCAGCATCCGCATCGGCACCGCGCTGCAACTGGCCGAACTCGACCAGCGCCGCGAGAGCCTCGACCCGGCCCGCACCCTGGTGGAAACGCTGACCGGCGGCGAGGGCGACACGGTGACGGTGAACGGCCAGAAGCGGCACGTCATGGGCTACATGAAGGATTTCCTGTTCGGCCCAGAACAGGCGCGCACGCCGGTCGGCGTGCTGTCCGGCGGCGAGCGGGCGCGGCTGGTGCTGGCGGTGGCGCTGGCGCGGCCGTCCAACCTGCTGGTGCTGGACGAGCCGACCAACGACCTCGACCTGGAGACGCTGGAGCTGTTGCAGGAGTTGCTGGCCGATTATCCGGGCACGGTGATGCTGGTCAGCCACGACCGCGACTTCCTCGACCGCACCGCCACCAGCGTGGTCAACTTCGAGGGTGACGGGCGCTGGATCGACTATGCCGGCGGCTACTCCGACATGCTGGCGCAAAAGGGTACGCCGGTGCGGGCACGGGAAGCGGCGAAGAAGCCGCGTGTCGGTAACGGCGCGGCCCATATCCCGGCGGTGGCGGGCAAACCCCGGAAGCTGTCGTTCAAGGACAAGCACGCCCTGGAGACGCTGCCGGCCCGGATCGCCGAGCTGGAAAAGCTGATCGCCCGCGAGCGCCGGTTCCTCAGCGACGCCTCGCTCTACACCCGTGACCCGAAGCGGTTCCGCACCGCGACCGAGGCGCTGGCGCAGGCCGAGGCCGAACTTGCGCAGGGCGAGGAACGCTGGCTGGAACTGGAACTGCTGCGTACGGAGATGCAAAGCGCATGAAGATCGCATTGTTGCTGGCACTCGCCACCTTGTTGTCGGGCTGCGGCCTGTTCGCGGCCCCGTGCCGGGTCGGCTCGGCGGCGCTGAAGATCGTGCCGCTGGTGGGCCATGTGGCGGCGGCGCCCACCGATGCCTGCGCCGCCGTCATCGATCCATAAGCAGCGACTCCGCCGCCACGAGGTCGGCTGGCGTGTTGACGTTGTGGAACGCCGCCGCGTCGGTGAAGTCGACGCAGACGGCGTGTTGCTCCACGGCCCAGGCCGCGACCCGGCGCTGATCGGCCCGCAGCGCCGCGAGCAAGGTTTCGGCCAGTGCCACCGGCCACAGCGCCAGCGTCGGATGCAGCCGGCCATCGGCGCGGGCCAGTGCGATCCGGCCAGGATCGGTCGCCGCCAGCCGCGCCACCAGATCGGGCGGCAGCAACGGCACGTCGCCCGGCACTGTCAGCACGCGCAACCCACGCTCCCGCGCCCACAGCATCGCCGCCAGCACGCCGGCCAGCGGTCCCGGCAGGCCCGCGACCGGGTCGGCCAGCACCGGCAGGCCCCACGCCGCGAACCTCGCCGGGTCGCCGTTGGCGTTCAGCGCCACCTTGCCCACCTGCGGCCGCAGCCGCGCCAGCACATGATCCAGCAACGGACGCCCCGCGAGACGCAGCAGCGGCTTGTCGCAGCCACCCATCCGCCGCCCCTGCCCGCCGGCCAGGACCACCGCCGGCGGCCTGTTATTCTCCGGCGCGGACGCCATTTGATAGGACATGGAGGACAGCATGACACAGACCGACACACAGACCGCAACCCTTGGCGGCGGCTGCTTCTGGTGCACCGAGGCGGTGTTCCTCGACCTGCGCGGCGTCGCCCGCGTCACCTCCGGCTATGCCGGCGGCGCACGCCCGGACCCGACCTACCGCGAGGTGTGCAACGGCGACACCGGCCATGCCGAGGTGGTGCAGGTCGAGTTCGATCCTGCCGAGTTATCCTATGCCGACCTGCTGCGGGTGTTCTTCACCATCCACGACCCGACCACGCCGAACCGGCAGGGCGCCGACGCCGGCACCCAGTACCGCAGCATCATCCTGACGCATGGCGACGAGCAGGCCTCGGTGGCGCGTCAGGTGATGGCCGAGATCGCGCACGAGGGCTTATACCAGAACCCGCTGGTGACGCAGGTCGAGCCGGCCACGGCATTCTATCCCGCCGAGGCCGAGCACGAGGACTACTTCGCCCGCAACCCATGGAGCGGCTACTGCCGCGCGGTGGTTGCGCCGAAAGTGGCCAAGTTCCGCAAGAGCTTCGCCGACCGGGTGCGCCGCGCCGCCGCCGCGTAGTCAACCCTCCGCCAGCACCTCGCGGCTGGCGCGCACGCGGTCGACGCGGCGGCCCTCCATCTGGATGACCTCGAACAGCCAGCCGGCGAACACGATCTTGTCGCCGGTGCGCGGCACCCGGCGCAGCAGCGCCAGTACCAGCCCGCCGAGGGTATGATAGCTGCCCTCGGCGGGCAGGTCGGGCAGCGCCAGCCGCGATTTCAGCTCGTCCACCGGCATCATGCCATCTAGATACAGCACGCCCGCCGCCGCTGGCCCGTCGGCATCGTGCCCGGCGTCCGCCTCATCGGGTTCGCCGACGATGGAGTGCAGCACGTCGGCCGCCGTGACCACGCCCTCGAAGCTGCCGTACTCGTCCATCACCAGGGCGAGGCCGAGCGGGTCGGAGCGCAGCCGTTCCAGCGCGTCCAGCGCCGTCACCGTGTCCGGCATCACCACCGGCTGGCGCAGCACCTCGCTGATCGACAGCTCCTTGCCGCCCAGCATGGTATCCAGCATGTCCTTCGCCCGGGCGATGCCGACCACGTTGTCCACCGAGCCGTCGCACACCACGAAGCGCGAGTGCGGCGAGTTGCGCAGCGTGTCGATGATCTCGCGCGCCGGGTCGGTGCGGTCGATCCAGTCGAGGTCGGTGCGCGGCGTCATGATGGCGCGTACCGGCTTGTCGGCCAGCCGCAGCACCCGCTCGATCATGTCGCGCTCCTCGGACTCGATTACGCCGGTCTGCTCGCCCTCGGCCAGCAACGCCTTGAACTCCTCCTCCGTCACCGTCTGCTGCGTGACGCCATGCGCGCCAAGCAGCCGCAGCACGGCGAACGAGGAGCGCCGCAGTACCCAGACCACCGGCGCGGTGATCGCCGCCATGACCAGCAACGGCCGTGCCATCCGGGCCGCCACCCGCTCCGGTGCCCGCAATGCCAGTTGCTTGGGCACCAGTTCGCCCAGCACCAGGGTCAGGAAGGTGATGCTGACCACGACCGCGGCCAATGCCAGGCTGGCGGCGACCGAGGGCGGCAGCCCCGCCGCGACCAGCGGCGGCGTCAGCCGGGCCGACCAGCGGGCGCCGCCGAACACGCCGGTCAGGATGCTGACCAGGGTGATGCCGACCTGCACCGTCGGCAGGAAGCTCTGCGG
>JAYTQW010000314.1:0-2576 GCA_043746535.1 Rhodospirillales bacterium | reverse complement strand
ACATGGATAGGGCCGTGGTTTGACCCCGGCAAGCGCCGCGTGGGATACGCCCGCCGTGACCCTCACCTGGACTGAACTCGCCCGCGACGGCGCCGCCCGCGCCGGCACGCTGCGCACCGCGCATGGCGACGTGGCGACCCCGGTTTTCATGCCGGTCGGCACCGCCGCCACGGTGAAGGCGATGACGGCGGACTCGGTTCGCGCGACCGGCGCGCGGCTGGTGCTCGGCAACACCTACCACCTGATGCTGCGTCCGGGCGCGGAGCAGGTGGCGCGGCTGGGCGGGCTGCATCGGATGATGGACTGGCCCGGCCCGATCCTGACCGACAGCGGCGGGTTTCAGGTGATGTCGCTGGCCAAGCTGCGCACCATCGATGCCGGCGGCGTGACCTTCAGCAGCCATCTGGACGGCTCCAAGCACCGGCTGACGCCGGAGCGCAGCACCGAAATCCAGCACCTGCTCGACGCCACCATCACCATGTCGTTCGACGAATGCACCCCCTTCCCCGCGACGCATGACGAGGCCGGGGCGTCGATGGAACTGTCCATGCTGTGGGCGGGGCGCGGGCGGGCGGCGTTCGTGCCCCGTCCCGGCTATGGCCAGTTCGGCATCGTCCAAGGCAGCACCTACTCCGACCTGCGCGCCGCGTCGTCGGCGGCCCTGGTCGAGATCGGCTTCGAGGGCTACGCGATCGGCGGGCTGGCGGTCGGCGAAGGCCAGGAGGCGATGTTCCGCGTGCTCGACAGCTCGGTCGGCCACCTGCCCTCCGACCGGCCGCGCTACCTGATGGGCGTCGGCACGCCGGACGACCTGCTGGGCGGGGTGGCGCGCGGCGTCGACATGTTCGACTGCGTGATGCCGACGCGGGCCGGGCGCACCGCGCGCGCCTATACCAGCCGGGGCGTGTTCAATCTGCGCAACGCCCGCTTCGCCGACGACGCGACGCCGCTCGACCCTGGCTGCGCCTGCCCGCTGTGCAGCCGCCACACCAGTGCCTATCTGCATCACCTGTTCCGTTGCGAGGAGATGCTCGGGCCGATGCTGCTGACCTGGCACAACATCCAGTACTATCAGGACCTGATGGCCGGGATGCGCGCCGCCATCGTCGCCGGCTGCCTGGCCGAGCACAGCGCCGGCGTCCGCGCCGGCTGGAGAGCAGAGGAATGACCGAAAGTTATGCCGGCCTCACCCAGCTCGGCCACGAGACGCACCAGCCGGCCACCCCGGACACGGCGAAGCTGGAGCGGGTGCCGAACCCGCACGAGACGGCGAACTACGTGGTGCGCTTCACCGCGCCGGAGTTCACCTCGCTGTGCCCGATGACCGGCCAGCCGGACTTCGCGCATCTGGTGATCGACTACATCCCCCGGCTCTGGATCGTCGAGAGCAAGTCGCTGAAGCTGTTCCTGACCAGCTTCCGCAACCACGGCAGCTTCCACGAGGCGTGCAGCATGACCGTGGCGAGCCGGCTGGTGAGCCTGCTCGATCCGGTGTGGCTGCGCATCGGCGCCTACTGGTACCCGCGCGGCGGCATCCCGATCGACGTGTTCTGGCAGACCGGCGCGCCGCCGGAGGGGGCCTGGATCCCCGATCAGGGCGTGGCGCCGTACCGTGGGCGTGGCTAAGCCGCCGCCGGACCCGCGTGCCGACATCCGCGCCCGCGCGCTGGCGCTCGGCTTCGATGCCGTGGGCTTCGCGCCGGCGGCGTTGGCACCGGAGGCGCGCGAGCGGCTGGGCCAGTTCATCGCCGAGGGCCAGCACGGCGACATGGGCTGGCTGGCGGAGCGGACCGAGGCGCGCAGCCACCCGCAATCGCTGTGGCCCGAGGCGCGCAGCGTGGTCTGCGTCGGCGCCAGCTACGCCCCCGAGGGCGACGCGCTGGCGACGCTGGCGCGGCCGGATCGCGGCAACATTTCCGTCTATGCCCGCAACCGCGACTACCACGACATCGTCAAGGGGCGGCTGAAGCATCTGGCGCAGCACATCGCGGCACGCCACGACGCAGAGGTAAAGGTGTTCACCGACACCGCCCCGGTGATGGAAAAGCCGTTGGCGCAACAGGCTGGATTGGGCTGGCAGGGCAAGCACACCAACCTCGTGTCGCGCGCGCACGGCTCCTGGCTGTTCCTGGGCGAGGTGTACACCTCGCTGGAACTGCCGCCCGACGCGCCGCACGCGGATCGCTGCGGCTCGTGCTCGCGCTGCCTGGACGCCTGCCCGACCGCCGCGTTCCCGGCCCCGTACCGGCTCGATGCGCGGCGCTGCATCGCCTACCTCACCATCGAGCACGCCGGGCCGATCCCGCTGGAGCTGCGCCCGCTGATGGGCAACCGCATCTTCGGCTGCGACGACTGCCTGGCGGTGTGCCCATGGAACCGCTTCGCCGCCGCGACGCCGCACGCGGCACTGACCGCGCGCGAGGATCTGACCGCGCCGGCGCTGGCGGCGCTGGCGGCGCTGGACGATGCCGGGTTCCGGCGCATGTTCGCCGGCACCCCGGTCAAGCGCACCGGGCGCGACCGCTTCGTGCGCAACGTCATGGTCGCCATCGGCAACTCCGGCGAGCCGAGCCTGC
>JAYTQW010000313.1:0-4454 GCA_043746535.1 Rhodospirillales bacterium | reverse complement strand
GCCGGCGATGCGCTCCGCCCACCACGCAACCAACCCTGCATGCCGCTCCGGCAGCCGTGCCAGCGCGGCCGGGGCGCCACGCCGGGGATCGACCACCTCGGCCGCGGAGTCCACGAACAAATCGGGCTGGGCGCGGGCCACGGCGCCATCGTGGGCGACCCGATCCAGCCGCAGGTCCAGCATCCAGTCCAGCTTGCGCGCGCGGCAGGCGGCGTCGAGGAAAGCCAAGCCCTCGGCCACGCCGCCATCCCACTGCAACGCCGGATGCAGCCGTCCGGGATCGTCGAGCAGCAACACCGAGGCGCCGGCGAACGGCGACGCCAGCACGACCGTGGAGAGGCCGAGTGCGGCCACCCGGTCCAGCAGTGCCGGCCACTGGCGCAAGGCTCCGGCCTGGGTGGGTTGCATGTAGTACGCGCCAAGCCACGCGGGCCGATCCGTGGTGGGATGCGGCGCGGTGCTGGCCGGAGATATATCTGCCATCGGGTCTCCCGGGTGGGGCTGGGAACGGGAAGGCTTCGGCGCGCTAGAGATCATCTGTCGATCTGTCAAAACCCAGTCCGCCGCGCTCCGCAAGCCACGTCGCTTGCACTAAGACAACAGCGCACGGGGAAGTGTCCGGGTTTCCTGCCGCAACGGGAGGCTGGCATGATGAGGGCCGGCTCGATCATGCCGAGCTAATGGTTGGCTCAGTCGACCAGTGGCTGCCTCAATCGAAATGAACGCCGCCGGTCACCGCCTGGTAGGTGGCAATGGCCAGCGTCAGCGGCTCGAACGGCTTGGTGATGACGAACGCCGGCTCCAGTGTGTCGCCGGTCAGCAGCCGCTCCGGGTAGGCGGTGACGAAGATGACCGGCGCGTTCAAGTGCTTCAGGATGCGCGCCACGGCGTTGCTGCCGTCGCCGCCGATGCCCAGGTTGATGTCGGCCAGGATAAGGCCGGGCCGGGTGCGCGCGGCGATGGCGACCGCATCCGCCTCGGTCGCCGCCACCCCCACCACCGTATGGCCGCAGCCGGCAACCAACTCCTCCAGGTCCATGGCGATGATCGGCTCGTCCTCGATGATCAGCACGCCGGTAGAGGCGCCGCTGCGCAGGTGGTCGCGGGCATCGTCCAGCGCCTGTTGCGCCGCCGCGACCGGCTGCCCCACCACCATGGCGGCATCGGGCAGGCGCAGCTCCTCGAGCGCGGTCAGCAGCAGCAGTTCGCGGGCGAGCAGGGCGAGGGCACCATCGCCGGTCGGCGGCATGGCGTCGGCTTGCTGGGTGACGGCGGCATACAGCGCCATGCGCGCAGTTGGCTGGCTCTCGATCTCAGCCAGTATCGTCTTGTCCGCCACCAGCGACTCCAGGCTTTGCGCCACCAGCCGGTCGCCATGCACTTGGCTGCCGGTCAGCGCTCGGGCATAGCGGCGGGCATAGGGCAGGGCTTGTATAAGCTCTTCGCGATGGAGACCGCTCATGGAGTTATTAACCCTTGCAGGAACCCGGCACACGCCAGAGGGTGCGCGCGGCCGAATGGAAATGATATCCGTGGATGAAGCCGACCCGCGCCGCGCGTTGATAGCCTTGTTGCCAGACCTTCGCCGTTACGCCCGCTTCCTGATGCGGCATGCGACCGAGGCGGACGACCTGGTGCAGGACGCGATTGTCCGTGCGTTGGCAGCACTGCCGCAATATAGGGCCGGAAGCAATCTGCGCGCGTGGCTGTTCACGATCTTGCGTAACACTTTCCATGAGCAGTCCCGCCGCCGACGTACGGAACAAGCCATCCTGGCCAGGCGCCCGGCCGAGGACACCGGCTCCGCGCCGGCGCAGCAGGGGCTGATCGACCTGGACGACCTACAGCGGACCCTGTTCGCGTTGCCGCCGCTGCTGCGCGAGGCGTTGGTACTCGTGGGCGCGCATGAGATGAGCTACGAGGAGGCGGCGCTCATCTGCGCGGTGCCGACCGGAACGATGAAGGCAAGGGTATCGCGTGCGCGCGGGCAACTAACCCGGCTCATGGCGGCGGAGGCATCGCTGATGGAGGCGCCACTGCCGTGCGTACCGCTCGCGCTCCCGTGAAGCCGCCGATGCAACCAACCCTCGTGACCGTTCATTAATGGATTATGAACAAAGCGAGGGGAAAAGTCCGATGAGCAATCCGGGCTTCCACGATCAAGTCATCGCCATACTCCCGAAACTGCGTGTTCAGGCCCTGGCCTTGACCCGCAACCGCTCCAGCGCCGAAGACCTTGTGCAGGACGCAGTCTGCAACGCGCTTTCCGCCGCCAACAGTTTCATCCCCGGCACCAACTTCCCCGCCTGGATGCACCGCATCCTGCGCAACCGCTTCATCTCGAACCTGCGCAAGCGCCGCGACACCACCGATATCGACGACGTACCGGCGTCGGTGTTCGCCACCGATGCGCCGCACGAGCACAGGCTGGCGCTGAAGGAACTGGCCCGCGCCATGGACCGCCTGCCGTCTGACCAACGTGAGGCGTTGGTCATGGTGGTGATCCACGGCCTGAGCTACGAGGCGTTGGCTGAGGCAACGGGATGCGCGGTGGGCACCGCCAAGAGCCGGGTGTTCCGCGCCCGTCGCCAGCTCGAGACATGGCTGCTGGGCGAGGGTAGCGACAAGGTTGCCGCCAACCAGGCGCGCGCCATCAAGGCACGGCGGAACCAAGCCATGGCGTTGCTGCGTGAGGCTGCCGAGGAAATACGCGCCACTGACAACTGATCCCCAATTGTATGTATCGTATTCACGGTCGCAAGCGCCTAGTCTCCGCTGGTCCGGTGACGCATGCCGGCAGTTCCAGGTTTTAGCTGGCTCGACGAGAACAAGACCGATGACACGGCGGAAGATTGGCGCCCCCGACGACCCGCCAAAGGTGACAGAGGCCGACACTCCGCAAACCGCTCCTGCGGCGGGCGGGGCTGGGCAGTTTGAACGTGCCAAGGTGGCTTCCATCGTCGGCCGTGCGCGGGGCGGCAAGGAAACACCGAGGACGGCATTCGACGTATGGCTGAAGCGTGGCCTGCACCAGATGTTCGACGACGTGGCCAAGGAGCCGGTCCCGGAGGAGTTGCTGCGGCTCATCAACGCCGACCGCCCGAAGTAGGCTGACACTATCACGGCCCCTATCCTGGGACGAATGCGTCGCGTGATCGCACAGTTGATCGGCAGCGTGCGGGCGAGGCTCCTGGCGCTGTTGCTGCTCGGATCCATTCCGGTCGTGGCATTGGCGGCGTCCGTCATTTGGCAAAGTTACGACACTGTCAGCCAGCAGGCTGCCGTGGACGCTGGCCGGTTCCGGCAGGCTATCCTCAGTCGTAACCTGGTCATTTTCGGCGAGGAGGAACGGCTGCTGCGCAGCATGTCGCTGAACGTGGCGCTTGCCGATCCTGACAGTCCCGCCTGTGCGACGTTCCTGAAGCAGATTTACTCGGTTTCGAGTGACCGGCACAGCGACATCTATATTGTCTATTTTGACGGCAGGCTGCGGTGCTCGGCGCGGCCTCAGCCCACGCCACGGCTGGCGGCGGTCGGCGACAGCCTGACGACGTTGGCACATGCGTTGGAGACCGCCAACTTTACTGCGGGATCTCTGCATGTCGGCGTGGTCAGCGGGCGTCCTGTCCTGTCTGCCGAGGTAAGCCTGCCGATGCTGGCTGGCCAGCGCGGGCGATCGGTTCTGGTGGCAACCCTGCTGGTAGATTGGTTAGTCGAGTCGAATGCCATTGCCATTGCCGACGCGCGGCGGGCCGCCGTCACCAAGGCGGATTCTGGCGTCTGGCTGATCGATACCGCAGGCACCGTGATCCCGGTTGCCGACGCCCAGCGGGCTTGGCTGCCGCCGCCGGACGTGTTGGCCGCCGTGGTGCGCGGCGGGACGCCCTTAACCACCACTGCCCGTGGTGGGCTGCGGTTTGCCTATGCCGGCGCCAGCCTGCCCGGCGGGCTTGCATTGCTGGTCGGCATCTCGGCGGCGGCCGACCGCGCGGCTGCGGGACAGTTGCTGGTGCGGCGCCTCGTGGAGATGGGCGTGCTGCTGTCACTCGGGCTCGTGTGCGTGGGCATCGGCGTCAACGTGTTCCTGGTGGCGCCGGTCAAACGTGTATCGGCGGCGGTGGCGCGCTGGCGTGGCGGCGGCAAATTCGAGACCGGCGAGCTGTGGGCCGCACCGCGCGAACTGGTCGACCTGTCGCATTCCTTTGCCGACGCCACTGCGGCGCTGACTCTGCAAGAGGACCGTCTGCGCGTCTCCGCCGGGCAGCAGGAGTTGCTGATGCAGGAGATCCATCATCGGGTGAAGAACAACCTGCAGATCGTTGCCTCGCTGCTGAACCTGCAGGCGGCGCGCATCAGGGTGCCCGAGGCGCGGGCCGAGTTCCAGGCTGCCCGCGATCGCATCCGCGCGCTGGCGACGCTGCACCGCCACCTCTACGCGCATGGCGAACTGCACA
>JAYTQW010000312.1:0-1706 GCA_043746535.1 Rhodospirillales bacterium | reverse complement strand
TCGTTGACCACCGCGACCGGGGTCAGCCCGTCCGCGTCGGCCGCCATGATATGCTCCCACACCTGCTCGACGAACGCGGGCTGCGGGCCGGGCAGCGCGCGGTAGCCGATGCCCTGGTCGCGCATCCGGTGCGCGTGCGATGCCCAGACGACGTTCTCGACCGGCGCCAGGTAGCGGCTGCCCTCGGCCAGCGCCGGGTGGCCGACGTTGATGTGGTAGCACAGCATGTGCGGGGTGCGGGCGAACCCCCGGTTGACCACACGGTCGTGGATGGTGAAGCCATCGGTGCCGACGCGGGCCTCGATCCGGCGCACCAGCACCAGATGCTCGGCGAACACCGCCGCCTGCCGCACCTCGCCCTCGGCATACAGCGTGCACTCGTCGCCGTCCCAGACCTCGCCATAGCCGAGCAGCCGCGCCGGCAGCATGGCGACGCGGCCGTGCAGGGTGAAGTCGGTGTGGGTACGCGGAGGATACCGATAGCGGCTGGCGTCCTCCTGTTCCATGAAGCCGAAATGGTCCAGTCCGCAGGTCGCCAGCAGGCCGGAGAAGCCGCGCAGCCAGCCCAGCCCGCCCTCGCCCTCGGCCTCATGCAGCCCAGGATGCGGGAAACCGGCGGCGGAGTGCCAGCCGACGCTGCGGCCATTGTGCTCGCAGTCGCCGACATCGAAGCCACGGTCGACCATGACGGTGAAGCGCAGGCCGCCGCCGGTGCGGAACTCCAGCATCCGCACGCCGCGCTCCAGCCCGTCGCCCAGCGTCATCAGCCGCACGCCGAAGAATTGCGTCGAGTCGCCGGCATGGGCCGCCACATCGCGGCGCGTCCAGCGGCGCCCATAGAGTTCCACCACGGCCCGCACTCCCGCCTTCTCTCACAGATATGCCGCAATCCGCATTGGCGCGACAGTGCCCGGACGGAAGAGTCCGGCGGCATCGGGTTCTTTCTTCTTATTGTCGATCCGCAACGTGAACCGCGCTTGTTAACGATGTGACTACAATGTGAACAGCAGAGCGCGTCTGCGATGATAAAGTCGTGTCAATTCTTGAACGATTGGGACTTTTCACATGACAATTTATTCTTGGATTGGCGCCGTCAACGGGTCCTGGGCCACCGCCTCCGACTGGACCCCCAATGGCGGGCCGCAGACCGTCACGACCTTCCCCTACAACTCGAACGACGATGCGGTGTTCGCCACTGGTGGCCGCGCGCACTACACCGTCACCACCGGCGGCCAGTCGGCGTCGCTGCGGGTGTCCGGCGATCACGTCACCTTCGACCACTTCAACAACAACGACGGCGGCTATGGCGGTAGCCTGGTGGTGAACGCCGGGGCCGACCTCACGGTGAGCAGCACCAGCTCGCTCGACTACTTCGCCCATGACGGCTACGGCGGCGGCGTCATCGACGTGGACCATGCGCGCATGACCGACTATGGATCGCTGTCAGGTTATGGCGGCACTATCGGTGCGGGGGGCATCCTCACGCTCTCCGGCGCATCGGCCTCGTTGGTCGCGCTGGCCGGCATGGACATCGCGGCCGGCGGCATGATGACCATCTCCGGCGGCGCCAGCTATCAGGTCTATACCGCCCCGCCCCCGAACGTGCTTGCCGGCGTGTTGAAAGTCACCGGCCCGGGCAGTTCCGCCAGCCTGGTCAGCGTCGATGGCACAGGAACGGTGGAGGCCTACAACCATGCTACCATCGA
>JAYTQW010000311.1:0-10823 GCA_043746535.1 Rhodospirillales bacterium | reverse complement strand
TCGAACGCGATCCAGTAGGGACCCTCCTTAGTCCACCGGAAACCGGATCTGACCAGCAGGGGATAAGGACGTGGAGCACTGTAGAACAGTCCACGGGTCACCGCGTAGCGGTCGGACGTGGTGACGATGCACTGACGCAGCCGTGCAATGGCCTCGTCCCGTCCGAGCAGCTCATAATACGCTACCAGGTCATCGAACGCGGTCACCGCATCCGGAGATAGCCGAATCACCGCACGCTTCAGCCAAGCTCCCCTGCCGCTCGGCGCGCGCGGATGCGTTGGATCGCCGCATCCATACGGTCGAGCACGGGCTGTAACGGGACAGTCCGGCCCGCGTCGATGTCGCGGCGGCTCTGGTCCAGCATCGCACGGATGCTTTCCTCCGTCTGGCGCGGCGGCAGGTCGCAGCCGTCATCCTCGGGCAGGTGATCGTATGATCGATCCATTTCGCTCTCCTTCGGCGCACCATAACACAGATCCACTCGTGTCAGGATGTTAAGAGCCGATGCCCCCGCCCTGCAACGGATTGCCGGAACGCAGGCGCAGCACTAGGGTCCGGCTCCCGTTCCGGAGTGGTTGCGCGTGATCTCCATTATCTACACGGTCCTGTCGCTGGTGCTGAACCTGTACCGCTGGGCGGTCATCCTGGCGGCGGTGATGAGCACGCTGGTGTCGTTCGGCGTGCTCGATACCCGCAACCGGCTGGTGTACAGCATCGGCGAGTTCTTCTACCGCATCACAGAGCCGGCGCTGCGCCCGATCCGCAACGTGCTGCCGCGCTTCGGCAGCGTCGACCTCAGCCCGCTGGTGCTGATCCTGCTGATCTTCGTGGCGCAGATGCTGCTGGACCGGATCTACGCGGCGGTCGCGTTCGGCAACCTGCAAGGATTGGTGCTGTGACGAGGACCCGCCCATGACCGCCCAGGTCATTGATGGCCGCGTCGTCGCCGCCAGCCTGCGCGCCGAGATCGCCGCCCGCACCGCGGCCTTGCCGTACCGCCCGGGCCTGGCCGTGGTGCTGGTGGGCGAGGACGCGGCCAGCAGCGTGTACGTGCGCAACAAGGACCGCGCCGCCAACTCGGCCGGCATCGCCGCGCGCACCATCCGCCTGCCGGCCACCGCCAGCGAGCAGGCGTTGCTCGACGTGATCGCCGGCCTCAACGCCGACCCCGACACCGACGCCATCCTGGTGCAGTTGCCGCTGCCGCCGCAGATGCGCGCGCGCGCGGTGATCGACGCCATCGACCCGGCCAAGGACGTGGACGGCTTCCATCCGATGAACGTGGCCCGCCTGCACGATGGCCAGCCGGGCCTGGCGCCCTGCACGCCGGTGGGGGTGATGCGGCTGCTGGCGTCCGCCGGCGTGCCGGTCGCGGGCAGGCGCGCGGTGGTGCTGGGCCGCTCCGCCATCGTCGGCAAGCCGATGGCCGCCCTCCTGCTCGCCGCCGACGCCACCGTGACCATCGCCCACTCCCGCACCCGCGACCTGCCGGGCGAGTGCCGCCGCGCCGAGATCCTGGTGGCGGCGGTCGGGCGGGCGGAGATGGTGCAGGGCGACTGGATCGCGCCGGGCGCGGTGGTGATCGACGTCGGCATCAACCGGCTGGCGGATGGGCGGCTGGTGGGCGATGTCGCCTACGAGGCCTGCGCGGCCGTGGCCTCCGCCATCACCCCGGTGCCGGGCGGGGTCGGGCCGATGACCATCGCCTGCCTGTTGGAGAACACGCTGCGGGCCGCCGAGGCGCGGCGCGGCCAGTAAGCCCCGATCACCAGAAGGCGCTTCCCGGCACCCCCTTGAACGGCCCGGCGACATGAGAGGTGATCCAGCCGCCGTAGAAGCCGCCGGGCTGCGGCGTGACCCGCTCGCCATCGACAAGGCAGGCCTCGAAGGCGGCGGCGTAGAATGCGATGTGGCCGCGCAGGCCGATGAAACCGGGGCTGGGATCGGGGTAGCTCCAGGCCGCGTCGCGGATCGGTTGGTCCCCGATCACGATGTCGAAATAGACCGCCTCGCCTTTCCACTCGCAGAACGAGCGCCGCCGCGACGGGCGCAGCGCGGCCATCGCCACGTCCGCAGGCGGGATGTAGTAGCTGGGCGGGTGGCTGGTCTCCAGCGTGCGGACGCAGCGCCGGCTGTCCGCAAGGGTGACGCCGCGATGGACGATGCGGATGTGGCGCGCGCTGGGTTCGGCCATGGCGGGGCGGGGATAGGCCCATACGCTCTCCTGACCCGGCGCCGGCTGCTCGGCGGCGGGCATCACGCGACGGTCCTGCTGGCCTCAAGGCGGCGGGCGGCCGCTTGCAGCCATGGGCGCAGACGCAGGAACACGCGGTAGAGACGCTCCAGCATGGCCAGCGCCACAGGATGGCGGGCAGCAACGCCGAGCGGCCGCAACCGGGGGATGGCGCGCCACATGGCGGCGAAAGCGGCCGCGCCCGAGAGCAGCCGTCCGTCCTCCGAGGCATGGAAGCGGGCGAGAAGCTGGGCGCGGTCGAGCGGGCAGGCGACGTCGTCATGGCCGACGGCATCGCTGGCGACGTTCAGGAAGGTGATGGCGCGGGCGGTGTCGAGGCGGCGCATGAAGTCTATCTCGCGCCGGCACAGAGGGCAGCCACCATCGTACCAGACCAGGATTTCCACCATGCGCACAAGATAGGGTCGGGCCAGCTTATGTCAGGGGCCATGGCGGCCTTGCGCCCGAACTCGTGCGATGGTCAGTAAGGGCCGCAGCAACCAGGGCCATCCTCCATGAGCGACATCGCCACTTCCAGCCTTCCCAAAGCCGCGCGCCGCCAGGGCGCCTCACGCCAGAAAGTCCCGGCCTTCGCGCGCTATGAGGGCACCTCCGCCTGGCGCAAGGACCGCAAGCGCGTGCGCGAATACGCCCGGTTCCGCGCCATGACGAAGCAGGCCGAGCAAAGCACCGCGTCACCGGGTTCCTGACGCCTTCGGGCCGTGGGTGGTCAGCCGGGGGTGCCTGCGGTCGCCGCCACGGACCAGAGCGGGTCGCCATGGGGCGGAGTCCAGGCCCGGACGACCGGCTCGTTGAAGCCGGCGGCCCGCATATAGGCGCCAACCAGCCTCTGCTGATCTGGCCCGCCGAGTGCCCGCCACACCGCGACCGCCTTGGTGGGGAAGCAGCGGTTGGAGAACGAGACGACAAACGGCGCGGCCGGCCGCAGCACGCGGGCGACCTCGCGGAACACCTCGACCGGGCGTTGCAGGTATTGCACGGAGACGCACAGGCAGGCGCCGTCGAACGAGCCGGTGTCCAGCGGCAGGGCCGGGTCGGCATTGAGGTCCTGCGTGAACCATCGCGAGAGCCGCCGGTTGGCCGCCAGCTCCGCCGCGTTCATGCCGTGTCCGACCACCGAGGCGAAGGGAACGTCGCCGGGCAGGTGGCTTACCCAACTGCTCATCAGGTCCAACATCGCGCTACCCGCCGGCAGGGTCTCGCGGTAGAGGCGGGTGACCGCAGCGATGGCGGCATCGTCGATATGCGTCACGAAGCGTGGCTGGCGGTAGAACAGCGGGTCGGGCGACGAGTCCGCTTTCTCGAAGGCGGCGCTGGGGAGGTCGGGCAATTGTTCCATGACGATCCATATTGGCGGGTCCGCCGATCTCGCCAGCCGTCTCCCGCGCCGGTGGCATCACGGATTATGCTCGCATGGGCGCGATCGGCGTTCGTTCGCCCGAACCGGCGAGCGTGTCGCAGGCTGGACTTAGGGGCGTGTCCTTGAAAAACGCGCGATGGGTGATCCGGACCGCTCCGACATTCTTCCGCGTCACACCACTTCCAGGTAGTCCCGGTCGGGCAGCACCGGGAAGGCGGCGGTGGGCAGCGTCTGATACCAGAACGCCACGGAGGCGATGTCGTCCTGCAACGGCAGGTAGCGCCGGTCTTGCTTGTCGGTGCGCCAGCCAAGCGCCTGGATGGTGATGCGGAGGTCGGCCTCGAAACGGATCGGGTCGGTTATGTGCCAGCGGTACATGCCGAAGCGTTGCTGGGCGTTGTAGGTGCCATCGGGCCTGATGACCTGCGGCAGGCCCGCATAGGGCGTCGTGAACGGCACATAGGCGCGCGGGAATGCCGGGTCGATACCGCCACAGTCGAAGTTGTAGGCACCGCAGAAATAGTCTTCGGTCCCGGTTCCGCATATCGTCGGGTGGATGTCGCCATCGAGGTAGAACTTGATCTCGCCCTCGCCCCACCACCCGGAGTTGTTGACGCCCCAGGCCATGTAGGTGCCGACATACTGTCCCTTGCCGGTCACGCCATCGAGGACTCTGTAGTCCTGCATATAGGGCAGCGGGTTGGTGCGGCGGAACTGGGCGTGGAAATACGCCGCGTCGTCCGCGACCGTGGTGAGCGCGTAGTTGATTTGGTAATAGACGATGGCGTGGTCGTCCGGATCGCGGTTTTCGAGCGTGATGCGGGCCTTGGCGCGAAACGGCATCTCCCAATAACAGTTGAACGCACGGCCAGGATTGACGCAGACCGCCAAGGAGGAGACCTGTGCGAAGCTGTTCCATCCGCAGGCGAAGAAGTCGCCCAGCGGCACCTCCACCGACGGGTGTTCCTGGCCGTCCCAGTACATCCGCAGGATGAGGTCGCGCCAGCGCACGTTGGCCGGCGTGATCCATATCTGCTGGATGGCGCCGGGGCCGTCGATCTCCGCCAGCACGCGGGTCTCGTTCGGCTCCATGCGGATGGATGGCGAGACCTTCCAGCCCTGGCCCAGGCTGCGGGCGTGAACGGCGCCGGTGCCCTCGGTCGCCTGCCCGCCGCCGCCTTTGGCGCCGGTGAAGTTCTCCGGCGAGATGGAGCGGGTTCTGGCATCGGACAGGAGGGAAAGGTTGCCCATGTTCACGCCAAGTCCGGAGAAGCGGGTCATGATCGGTGCTGAACCTTTTGCTGGATGCCGCCCACGCTACTTGAGGCCGCTGGTCTTGATCGATTCCATGATCTGCCGCTGGAACAGGACGAACAAGACCAGCATCGGCAGCGCCACCACGGTCGACGCGGCCATGATGTAGTTCCATGACGCCGTGTACTGCCCCTGGAAGCTGGCAATGGCCACCTGCACCACCCAGAGTCTTTGGTCGCTGACGATGGTGAGCGGCCACAGGAAGGCGTTCCAGTTGGCCAGGAAGAACAGGATGGCCAGGGCGGACAGGATCGGCCGGCTCAGGGGCAGGATGATGCTCCAATAGATGCGCCAGTAGCCGGCGCCGTCGATGATCGCGGCCTCCTCGATTTCGTGCGGGACGCCAAGGTAGAACTGGCGCAGCAGGAAAATGCCGAACGCGTTGAAGATCGACGGGATGATCAATCCGGCGTAGCTGTCCAGCAACCCCAGCGTCCTGATCAGGATGAACAGCGGCACGATGATCACCGGGAGGGACACCAGGAAGGTCGAGAACATGGCCAGGAAGATCGCCTCGCGACCTGGGAAACGCAGCCGCGCCAAGGCGTAGCCGGCCATCGAGTGCAGCAGCAGGGCCACCGCCGTCACCGCCAGCGAGACAAACAGGCTGTTGAACAGGAACCGGAAGAAATCCAGCTTCGTGAAAACGTACAGGAAGTTGTCGAACGTCACGTGGGTTGGCAAAAGTCCCGTGGCGAACACGTCCGCCTGTGGTTTCACTGCGGTCGACAGCATCCAGAGCAGCGGGCCGATCGTCATCAGGCCAAGCACCAGGCCGCAGACTTGCAAGATGGCCGGCGCAAGTCCGGTGACCGCCAGCCGACCGTCAGTCAAAGCGGCCGCCTCGGGTAAGCCGGAACAGCAGCATGGTCAGCGCCAGCAGCACCACCACCAGCATCGATGCCATCGCGCCGGCATAGCCGAACTCGTTGTACTGGAACGCCTGTTGGTAGATGTAGTAGATGGTCAGCTCGGTGGAGTTGGCCGGGCCGCCTTTGGTCATGACGTAGATCAGGTCGAACGCCTGTCCGCCGGCAACCGCGGCCACGGTCGCCACCAGAATGACGAAGAAGCTGGTCGGGCGCAGCAACGGCAGCGTGATGTAGAAGAACGCGGCAATCCGGCCGGCTCCGTCCAGCCGGGCGGCCTCGTAGTATTCGCCCGGAATGTCCTGTAGGCCGCCGAGGAAAATCAACATGTAGAACCCCATCAGGAACCACAGGCTGACCACCACGACGGAGACAAGTGCCAGATCGGGGTCGCCCAGCCAGGACAGGCCGCCCAGGCCGACCGACGCGAGCACTCGGTTGATCGGGCCGATCTTGTCCACCATCAGCACCTGCCAGATCAACGCCACGACGACGAGGCTGACCATCTGCGGCAGGAAGAACAGGCTGCGCAGCAATCCGGCCATCCGCGACGGCCGTTGCACCAGCAAGGCCAGCCCAAGCCCCACCACATACAGGCTGGGAACCAGCATCAGCACGTAGAGCAACGTTACCCTCAGGCTTTGCAGGAACAGCGGGTCGGAGAACATGCGCCCATAGTTGGCCAGCCCCACGAACCGGTAGCCGCCGAAGCCGTCCACCTCGTAGAAGCCAAGTCCGAGCGCCAGGAGCATCGGGAACGCCGCGAACAGGGCGAGACCGAATGCAACCGGCGCCACGAACAGCAGCCCGGCCACCGTCTCGCGCCGCCGCATGGACCAGCCACGCCGCCGGACCGTCAGCCTGCGAGCGGGCGCCGCAGCAGCGGCGGTCGCGACCCCCATCCGGCCCACCGTCAGAGAATCTTTGCCCCCTTGTAGCCGGTGAGGAATGCGTCGAGCCGCTGCGACGCCGCCTCGGCCTGCTGGGCCGGATCGGCGCCGTTGAGTTGGCAGGCCTGGATGGCGTCCGAGACGATCTTGTACACCTGCGGTGGAACGCGAGGCTCGGAGCGTGTGCCGGGGTAGATCTGGTCCGCGAAGAACTTGAGCATCCCGCTCTCGAAAGCGTCCTTGCCGCGCTCGAAGGCCGATTGGCGGGGCGGCATGTCGCTCTTGGCGACGGTGCACCAATCCACCATGCGCTGCGTCGATTCCGGACTGGCCGATGCCAGCGCCCAGGCGCAAAACTGCCCGGCCGTGTCGGCATTGCTGCCCCGGGCGTTTGCGACGATGGCCCAGCCGCCGCCGACGGTCACGTATTTGCCGCCCGGCGGGGTCGGCAGCTTGAACACGCCATAGGGCACGTCCTTGGCGCCGGCCTGAAGCGAGCTGATGCCCCAGATGCCGCAGTTCTGCATGGCGCAGTAGCCGGAGCCCAGGTTGGGGACGATGTCCCAGCCACCGCCACCCAGCGGCTTGCGCGGAGCAGCGCCGGATTTCACCGCATCCTGCCAGAACTTCAGCGCCTGCACCGTGCCGGGCACATTCAGGGCACTTTTCCCCTCGGCAGTCTGGAAATCACCACCGCCCTGCCACATGAACGGATACCAGGTGAAGTTCTGGTAGTATCCTGGCGTGGTTTCGAACAGCAGGCCAAACCTGTCAGAAGTCGTCAGCTTTTTTGCGACTTCCAGCAACTGGTCCCAGGTCTGCGGGACGTCGCCTTCCTTTATGCCGGCCTTGTCGAAGAAATCCTTGCGATAGTACATCGCCATCGGCTCGACTTCCATCGGCACGCCATAGATCTTGTCGCCGACCTTGCGGCTGGCGATCACGCCCGGAGCGAAGTCGGCTTGAGTGTGCGCGTCTATGTAGGGCGTGAGGTCCTGCAGAACTCCGCCATTGTAATAACGAAGGAAGTCGCCGGGGCTGATCAGGAAGATGTCCGGCCCTTGGCCGGACGCGAACGCCGTCGGCAGCTTGGTGCCGTTCATGTAGTCGCCGTTCGGCACATATTGAAGTTGAACCTTGATGTCGTGCGTGTCGTTCCACGCCTTCACCATCGTCTCGAACCATGCCGACTGGCTGGGGACTGCGCCGCCCGGAGCGTAGAACTGCCAGAAGCTGAGAGCCTTCTCCGCGGCTCGTGCCTTGATGATGGCGGGGAAACCGCCGACCAAAGCGGCTCCGCCGATCGCGGCCCCGCCTGCCAACACTTGGCGCCGCGTCGGCGCGGCGGCCGATGTTTCAGGCTGGCCTGTATGCGTTGCCATCCGACGCTCCCCGATTTGCGATCTTCGCCGCAGGTTCTTGTAGGCCACGCTAGAGCGTTCGATACGATAATGCCATCCCGGCGGTACCGGCCCGCGCCAGCTCGCCCCGATATCTCGGCCAGATGCCGCTCGAACGTCATGCGGGCGGCGCGGCGCCTCTCCGGTTCAGTTACCCGCCATTCACCTGCGCCACCCAATCGTCCAGATTGTAGTGGTTGGAAATTCGCGCCACCCGGCCATCGCGCAGCGTGAAGAACGCGCCGGCCGGAAGCACGTAGGTCTGTCCGCGCGCCGCCGCGGTCCCCTCCGGCACGCCAGGATCGGTGGCGATATACGCGCCATGGACGGTGAACTCGGCGGCGGCGCGGGTGCCGCCCGGCTCGGTCAGCACCACCAGGTCGCCGATACGCTCGCGGTAGCAGCGGTCCATATGCGCCATGAAGGCGCGGAACGCCTCGCGGCCGGTCTGGCGTGGGCCTTGGCTGAGGTCATGTGCCACGTCGTCGGTCAGCAGCGCCAGGAAAGCCTCGGTGTCGCCGGCGTCGAACGCGGCGTAGTAGGCGCGGACGACTGCCTCGGCGTCGGTCACGCGACCCTACGCAGCTTCTTGAGGAACGCCGAGATCTTGTGCCGGCGCAGTTCCGAGCGCGCGCGGGCGTCCCGCGTCATGTAGTTGAGCTGCACCACATAGCGCCGCCCGACATGCTGGCGGTGGCCGTGCCAGGTGGTGGGGCCGTTCGGGAACACCAGCAGCGTGCCGTCCACCGGCGGGACCTCGACCGCGTAGTCGTCGATGTCGGACGGCCCGCGCAACAGCCGCAGGCTGCCGCCCTTGCCCGCCCAATCGGCATCGGCGGGGTTCAGGTACAGCAGCACCGTCACCCGCTTGGCCTCGGAATCGCAGTGGATGCGGCCGTCCTTCTCACGCGAGCGGCCGCGCAGCGTCACCATGGTCGGCGCGTCGGACAGGTTCAGGCCGAACTTGGCGGCGATGGCGTGGCGCAGCTCCGGCCCTTCCAGCGCCCGCATCAGCACTTGGGCGGCAAGGCCGAGGCGTAGCGAGCCGGTCGGGAACGAGCCGCCGGCGCCGATGTCCGGCAGCGCCGAAACGATGCCGGGCAGCGCCTGCGGGCGGACGAAGTTCGGGATGACGACATGCGGATACGGCAACGCCGACACCGGCGTGGCCTCCAGGCGCGCGAGATCGAGACAAGCCGTGGAATGGTCCTGCATGGCCACGAAACTACGCGATCGAGCCGGCAGAGGCCAGCGGCTATGCGCGCTGGGGACGCTTGTCGTGTGCGATCAGCGTCAGGCCGAGCGGCCTGGGGCAGAGGTCGGGACGGCTGGATAGCGCTACCCGCGAGACCGGGTTGCCGCAGGCCTGGCTCGGCGCGGACGCCGGTATTGGCGTCAGTCTGGCCGCCTCAATAGGCCCGGCGGCACTGGCCACCGCCACCCCCACCATCATGGAGACGCCGAGAAACAGGATCGCCCTCATCGCGCTAACTCCATTGCGGCGGATAATTATTTTGCCTGTGGCCAATTAACGACAATGCGGTCACGTCGTTGCGGCATCGCGCTTCGTTGATACCAGCGCGGAATCCGGCTATGGCGCGGTGCAGCATGGATGCCCCACCTCCTCCCGCCGATGGCCCGTTGCACGCCTACCGCGCCCGCGTCGCCGCCGGCCTGCTCACCGCCGACTCGTCGCAGTATCTCGCGGCGGAACGGTTGCAGACATTGTGGCTCGAGCTGC
Source organism: Rhodospirillales bacterium (assembly GCA_043746535.1). Classification (GTDB taxonomy): domain Bacteria; phylum Pseudomonadota; class Alphaproteobacteria; order Acetobacterales; family Acetobacteraceae; genus CAVRQM01. Next base: position 995 of record JAYTQW010000311.1, on the reverse strand, counting down.
GCGGCTACGACCCGCCGCCGCATCCCAACGAGGCGGCGCGCGGCCTGTTCGGACGCCTGCGGCGGCGGCGCGTGCCGGACGAGGCCGAGGCGGCGCACCCGCACGGGCTGTACCTGGCCGGCGAGGTCGGGCGCGGCAAGTCGATGCTGATGGACCTGTTCTTCGAGGCGGCACAGGTGACGCGCAAGCGCCGTATCCACTTCCATCGGTTCATGCAGGACGCGCACGCCCGCATCCACGCCTGGCGGCAGGCCAACCCGGACGCCGACGACCCGATCCCGCCGCTGGCCGACGCCATCGCGGCGGAGGCGGCGCTGCTGTGCTTCGACGAGTTCCAGGTCAACGACATCGCCGACGCGATGATCCTGGGCCGGCTGTTCCAGGCGCTGTTCGAGCGTGGCGTGGTGGTGGTGGCGACCTCCAACATGCTACCCTCGGACCTGTTCGCCGGCCAGCCCGGACGCGATGCGTTCCTGCCGTTCATCGCCCTGATCCAGCGTCAGCTCGACGTGCTGGCGCTGGAGGCCGGGCGGGATTTCCGTCGCGCCCGGCTGCGCGGCACCACCACCTGGCATGTGCCCGCCGACGCCCGCGCCGACGCGGCGCTCGACGCGGCCTTTGCCGAACTGACCGGGGGCGTCGCCGCGCGCCCCGAGCAGTTGCTGGTCAGCGGGCGGCGGCTGCGCATCCCGCAGGCGGCGGCGGGGGTGGCGCGGTTCGATTTCGCGGCATTGTGCGACACGGCGCTCGGCGCCGGCGACTACCTGGCGCTGGCGACGCATTACCACGCCCTGGTGCTGGACGCGGTGCCGCGCCTGTCGCCCGACAACTACGATGCCGCGCGCCGCTTCATCGTGCTGATCGACGCGCTGTACGACCACCGCGTGCAACTGGTCGCCTCCGCCGACGCGGCGCCGGACCTGCTGTACCAGGCAGGCGAGGGCGCGCGGGCGTTCGAGCGCACCGCCTCGCGGCTGGAGGAGATGCAGAGCCAG
>JAYTQW010000310.1:0-6738 GCA_043746535.1 Rhodospirillales bacterium | reverse complement strand
GGCGAGGCGATGGCGGCCCGGCCATCCTGGTCCAGCATGGCGCCGCCGTTGGCGAGGATCGCGCAACCGCCGGTCCATCCGGCGGCGCCGGGAGCGGCGGCCACGCCATAGGCCGCCACGCCCACCGCCTTCAGCCGCGCCGCGTCGGCCAGCAGCGCGTCCCAGTCCGCCGGCGGCGCGTCCAGCCCGGCGCGGTCGAGCAGGTCGCGGTTGTAGTACAGCGCCGGCACCTCGGCCACCATCGGCAGGCCGTAGACATGGCCGCCGACCCGCCCGCTGGCGAGCAGGTCGCCGATGAAACGGGCCTTGAACTCGGCGCTCATGCGCGCCTCCAGCGGATCGACGCTGCCGGCCAGGGCCAGCGCCGGCAGCCAGGCGGCCCGCACGATGGCGAGGTCGGGCGGCTGTCCCGCCGCCAACGCCGCCGCCAGCCGGCCCTGCAACTCCGCCCAGGGCACCACCTCCGCCACGATGACGACGTTGGGGTTGGCGGCGCTGAAATCGTCGCCGAGCCGCTGGAGGTACGGCGCGGTGGCGGCGCTGTAGCTGGGCACCAGCAGATGCACCGTGTCGGCCGCCGCCGCCGGGAACGCCGCCAGCGCCATGCCGCACGCCAGCGCGCCGCACGCCAGCAGGCCGGCGTACAGGCGGGACATGCTCACCAGCGGTCGAGCAGCGCGCGCGTCTCCTCGACGGCCACGGCCCAGATCGCCGCCATCTCCGCGCCGCTGCGCGCCTCGGCGCCGCCATAGGTGCCGTCGCCCAGCAGGTTGCGCGCCTCGAACGGCGGCAGCGTGTGCAGGTGGTCGAGGTCGACCGGCGGCTTGGCGCCCGCCGGTGCGTGGCCGGAATCCTCATCGGCGGCGGCCGGCACGCCATCGAGCGCGGTCCAGGAGAACGCCTCGATCCAGCCGGCGTGGTGCGCGTCCGCCCGGCCATCGCCATCGCCGTTGCCGGCGACGATGGCGTTCCAGGTGCGCGGCGCGCGCCACCACTCGTGCACGCGCACGCGGCAATCCGGGTTGTCCAGCATCCACTCGCCGGCGACGCTGCTGGCCGGGTGGCCGCTGGCCCGGCAGGCCACCAGCAGCACGCGGCGGAAACCGCTGCGCTTCATGCTGTCGAGCAGGTCGCGCAGCAATGCCGAGAACGTCTCCAGCCGCAGCGTCACCGTGCCGGGGAAGGCCGAGACATACGGCGCCAGGCCGAACGGCATGGCCGGATAGACCGGCACGCCCAACGGTTCGGCCGCCTCGACCGCCACCCGCTCGCTGAGTGTGGCGTCGGTCGCCAGCGACAGCGCGGCGTGTTGCTCGACGCTGCCGAGCGGCAGCACCACGCGGTCGTCGTGGCGGACGTAGTCCTCGACCATCCGCCAATCCATGTCCGCGATCCGCATGCTGCCTCCCGGGGCGCCATTCCCGCCTACGCTGCCACAGCCGCGTCCCGCGTCCAAGCAAACGCGCGCCAAGCGGGGGCGGCGCAGGCCGTCAGCGATGGGCCAGGATCATCTCGCAGTCGTGGCGCCCGGCCATCAGGCAATCCTCCAGCGCGGCCTCGGCGGACAATCTCCGCATCAGGAACAGCGCGGCCACGACCAGCGCGAGCAGGATCGCCAGCGCGGCGAGGCTGGCGGTCTGCCGATGGGCTTCGGCCTGCTCCAGCGCCGCGTCGTAGCGGGCCATGCCAGGCCGCGTGATCCGGGTCATGCGTGCCCTCCCGCATGCAACCCTAGCGGAGTGCCGAGGCGGCTGCCACATTCCCAATTATGACGATCCCTCGACGCCATGTCGCCGCCTCGCACCCCGCCATGGCGGCGCTGTGCGCGCGCATCGGCCCGTGCCGCATCACCGTCGACCGGCGGCGCCAGCCCTACGAGGCGCTGGTCCGCGCCATCGCCCACCAGCAACTGCACGGCCGCGCCGCCGAGGCGATCCTGGGCCGGTTCCTGGCGCTGTATCCGGGCATGGCGTTCCCGCCGCCGGACCTGGTGCTGGCGACCGGGGACGCGGCGCTGCGCGGCTGCGGCTTTTCCGGCGGCAAGGCGGCCTCGATCCGCGACATCGCCCGCCACGCCGCCATGGGCGTGATCCCGACCCGCCATGCCGCCAGCCGGCTGGACGACGAGGCCCTGGTCGAGCGGCTGCTGCCGATCCGCGGCGTCGGCCGCTGGACGGTGGAGATGCTGCTGATCTTCACCCTGGGCCGCCCCGACGTGCTGCCGATCGACGATTTCGGCGTGCGCGAGGGCTACCGCATCCTGCACGGGCTGGACGCGCAGCCGAAACCGAAGGCGCTGGGCGAGATCGGGCAGGCCTGGGCGCCCTACCGCAGCACCGCCGCCTGGTACCTCTGGCGGGCGGCGGACGAGCACAAGGCGATCAAGCAGCCGTCGTAGCCGGCGGCCCCCGGCTGGGAAGGCCGTCAGCGCCGCATCCGCGCGCCGAGCACGAAGCCGAACAGGCCGATCAGCACGGTGCCGAACACCGTCTCCAGGCTGGACAGCAGCACCGCCAGTTCGCTGTCGGCGCGCAGCTCGACCTGTCCGGTGCCGACCGTGGTCATCGAGTTCAGGCTGAACAGCAGGTAGTCCAATACCTGCACCGCCCAGCCCCGGTGCAGCGACGCCGGGATATCGGCGCGCGGCGCCAGCGCGCCGGTCAGCCAGTACAGCGCCGCGAACACCAGCAGCACCGCCACGCAGGCGCGCAGCACGCGCGTCAGGCTCTCGCCATAGTCGCTCAGCCACTCGATGAAGCCGTCGAGCAGGTACATCCCGCCGTGGCGCAGCACCTGGCCCAGCCCCGGCCAGCCGGCCGATTGCGTGCGCAGCGCCACGCCGCAGGCGGCGCGGTGCGCCAGCTTGCCCATGCGGCGGCGGCGGCGGTAGGCCCAGCTCTCGTCGTCGCCCTGGCCCAGCGAGCGGAAGTTCAGTTCGAGCGCCGTGTAGGCGTCGTAGGCCGGGCGGTAGTCGCGCGCCACCTCCTCGCCCACGGCGCCGCCCAACTGGCTCGCGGTCATCCGCGTCCGTTCCAGCCACGCGCCGGCAAGGCGGACATGGGTCAGGTCGCAGGTGGTGAGGTCGGCGAACGGCAGCACCGCCTGGCCGAGGTCGGCGCGGCGCAGCGTGGCGCCGTCGAAGCGCACGTCGCGCAGGCTGGCGCGGCGCAGGCGGGCGCCGGTGAGGTCGGCGCGGCGCAGGCTGGCGCCGGACAGGTCGCAATCGGTGAAATCGCTGTCCGCGGCCCGCACCTCGTCCAGCCGCACGCCGCGCAGGCAGGCGCGCTCGGCGGTGGCGCGCGACATCACGGCGCCCCACAGGTCGGCCTCGACCATCGACGCGCCATCCAGCACCGCGTCCTCCAGATGGGCGAAGCGCAGGGTGGCGCCATCCAGCCTGGCGTCCTCCAGCAACGCGAAGTCGAACGACGCCTGGCCGCCGCGCACGCCGCCCAGGTCGGCGCCGGTGAGGTCGGCGCGCGACAGGTCGGCCTGCTCCAGGCACGCCCCGGCCAGCCCGATGCCGCCGCACGCGGCGCCGGCCAGGTCGGCGCGGGCGAGGTTGGCGCCGGCGAGGTCGAGCCGGCGCAGCGCCCCGCCCGCCAGCGAGATCCCGGCCAGCTCGGCGCCGGCAAAGGTCTCGCCGGGCGCCGCCGTCCGGCTGCCAGCGGCGATCTCGCGCAGCGCCTCGGCCGAGGCGGACCCTGACTCCGGTTCCGGCTCCGGTTCCGGCACGACGCGCCGGCTCACCTGGGCGGCGCCGGCGCGCTGGCCAACGCCCGCACCTGGCCGGCGAGGTCGCGCAGGCTGGTCTCGCCCTTCGCCAGCACCCGGTCGGCGCCGCCGAGGCGCTCGCGGTCGTCGGCGCTGAGGTCGCGCGCGGTCAGCACCACCACCGGCACGTCGCGGCAATCCGGGCGCTCACGCAGCGCGCGCAGGAACGCGAAGCCGTCCATCACCGGCATGGTGAGGTCGAGCAGGATAAGCTGCGGCACCGCGCGCTCCACCTGTTCCAGTGCCTCCTGCCCATGGGCCGCCTCCACCACCGACCAGCCGCTGCGTTCCAGCACGGCGCGCAGCCGGGCGCGGGCGTCGGCGTCGTCATCGACCACCAGCACGTCGCCCTCGCCGCGGAAACGCTCCATGACATGCGCCAGCTTGTTCCAGTCGACCGGCTTGGGCACCAGGTCGGCGGCGCCCAGCGAGCTGCCCATGGCCGGATCGTTGACGAAGGTGACCAGCACCACCGGGATGTCGGCCACGTCCGGGTCGCGCTTCAGCTCGCCCAGCACCGACCAGCCATCCATCTGCGGCATCATCACGTCGAGCAGGATGGCGCGCGGCTTCAACCGGCGGGCCAAGGCCAGGCCGGTCGGGCCATCGACGGCGGTCTGCACCGCAAAGCCCTCGCGTTCCAGGAAGCGGGTCAGCAGGTCGCGCTGGTCGGCGTCGTCGTCGATCACCAGCACCAGTTGCTGGCCAGGCACCGGGGCGTCGCCAGCCTCCGCCGCCTCGTCCTCCGGCTCGGCCAGCGGCTCCGGCAGGATCGCCGGGATGCGCATGGTGAACGTCGAGCCCTGCCCCTCGACGCTGGTGACGCTCACCTCGCCGCCGAGCAACTGGCAGAACGCGCGGGTGATGGCCAGGCCCAGCCCGGTGCCGCCAAACCGCCGCGTGGTGGACTCGTCGGCCTGCGAGAACCGCTCGAACAGCTTGGCCAGTTGCTCGGGCGACATGCCGATGCCGGTGTCGGCGACGCTGAACAGCAGGTCGCCGCCCTCGCGACGCGCGCGCAGCGTGATGGCGCCGCCCTCGGTGAACTTGGCCGCGTTGCTGATGAGGTTGAACAGGCATTGCCGCAGCTTGACCTGATCGGTGCGCATCCCGCCCAGCGCCGCCTCGTCGCCCAGCTCCAGCACCAGCGTGTTGCTCTTCTTGGCAACCAGCGCCTCCACCGTCGAGGCCACCTCGCGCAGCAGCGCCGCCGCGTCGAACGCCTCGGCAAAGGTGGTCATGCGCTCGGCCTCGATCTTGGACAGGTCGAGCACGTCGTTGATGAGGCTGAGCAGGTGGCGGGCGTTGCTCTTGATCTTGCGCACGTCGTCCAGCAGGGTGCGCTGGCCGAGGTCTTCCATCTCCTCCTCCAGCATCTCGCTGTAGCCGATCACCGCCGAAAGCGGCGTGCGCAGCTCGTGGCTCATGTTGGCGAGGAACTGGCTTTTGGCGAGGTTGGCGGTCTCCGCCGCCTCCTTGGCGGTGATCAGCTCGGCCTCGGCGCGGCGCTGCTCGGTGATGTCGGTGTGCATGCCCACCCATTCCTGCACGCGCCCGGCATCGTCGCGGACCGGCACGCCACGCACGAACATGTCGCGCCACGTCCCGTCCGCCCGGCGCAGGCGATGCTCCAGCACGAACGGCAGCCCGGCCGCGATCGCCTCCGGCCAGGCCCGCGCGGTCGCCTCCAGGTCGTCGGGATGCACCGCCAGCAGCCAGCCATCGCCTTGCAGCGAGGCCGCGTCCTGGCCGGTGAACGACGACCACGCCGCCTGCGGCTCGGCGAAGCGGCCGCTGGCCGGCATCAGCCAGATGATGGAGGCGCTGGCCTCGATCAGGGTGCGGAAGCGGCCCTGGCTCAGCGCCAGGCGCGCCAGGCTGCGCTGCTCGGCACGGCGGCGGCGGCGCGCCACCACGGCGATGCTGGCGAAGCCCGCCGCCAGCGCCAGGATGGCGGCGCCCAGCAGGACCGGAGCCCTGACCGCCTCGCGCGCCTCGGCCCGGCGGATGCCGTCCTGCGACGCGACCTGCAAGTTGGCCACGGCGCCGCGCACCCGGTCCATGGTGGCCTTGTCCGCGCCGTCCAGGATGACGGACCGCGCGGCCACGGCGTCGCCGGCCCGGCGCATCGCCACCACCCGCGCCGCCACCGCCAGCTTGGCGGCGGCCAGCGCCGGCAGGCCCAGGTCGGAGCCGGTGGTGGCGAGATGGCGCAGTTGGGCGCCGATCTGGCGGCGGCCGGATTCGTACGGCTCCAGGTAGTCCTCGTGCCCGGTGATGACGTAGCCGCGCTCGCCGGTCTCCACGTCCTTCAAGATCGACAGCACCCGTTCGGCGGTGACCACGCGGTCGCCCCCGGCGACGATGTTCCCGCGCAGGCGCTGTTCGAGCAGCACGTAGGTGGTGGCGGCGCACAGCCCGACCACGATCAGCACCGCCGCCACCGTCATCAGCGGCTCGATCCGGCGCAGCCGGGACAGCATCGACTCGGGCAGGATCGACTTGGGCAGGATCGACTTGGGCCAGATCGACTTGGGCAGGATCGACTCAGGCAAGGGCAGGCTCCTTCTGTGCGCTGATGGCGGTCACGTAGGCCAGCAGCTCGCCGATCGACAGCACCAGATGCTCCTCGCGCCCCTCGGAGCGCAGTTCGGCCAGCAGCGTCGAATCGCCGTCGGCGTGCCACAGCCCGATCACCACCGCCGCGCCTGGCATCTGCTTCTGGATGCGGCGGATGAAATACTGGATCGCCGCCACGCTGCTGCCCTGCTCCAGCACCGACAGGCAGCACAGCCGGACCGGCGCCGGCGCCATCGCCTCCTGCGCCGCCGCCGACGCGTCCAGCGCCAGGTTGGACTCCGAATGCGCGCCGAACCCCGCCTGAACCATGACCTGCGCGGCCATGATGGCGGCCAGGTCGTCCAACTGGCCGCGTCCGGGGATGCACAGCACGGCGCCTGGCTG
>JAYTQW010000309.1:0-7084 GCA_043746535.1 Rhodospirillales bacterium | reverse complement strand
ATCGACCGGCGTCTCGGCCGCGACCATGGCGCGGATGCGCCAGCGCACCGCCTCCGCGCTGTGCGTCTCGCCGCTTATGCCGGCGATGGCGGTCGTGAAAAAATATTTCAGCTCGAACGTGCCGCGTGGGGTGGCAATGTACTTGCCGGCGGTCACACGGCTGACCGTACTCTCATGCAACTCCACCGCGTCGGCGATGTCGCGCAGGATCAATGGCCGCAGGTGGCCAACGCCGCCGCGAAAGAAGCCGTCTTGTTGCCGGACGATTTCGCCGGCGACCTTCAAGATGGTCTGTGCCCGCTGTTGCAGCGACTTCACCAGCCAGTTGGCGGTTTGCAGCTTGTCGGACATGAACACCTTATCCTCACGTGAGGCATGGCGCGGCAGCCGCACGGAGAAGCTGTGGTTGATCAGCACGCGCGGCATCGTCTCCGGATTCAGCTCCAGCAACCAGTCGCCACCGGGGACCGCCCGCATCAGCACGTCGGGGATGAGCGGCTGCATCGGCGCCGCGTCGAAGCTGGCGCCCGGTTTCGGGTCCAGCCGGCGCAGTTCCATCAGCATGTCGGCGAGGTCGGTCCCGTCCACCCCGCACAGGCCTTGCAGGCGACGCATGTCGCGCGCCGCCAGCAGGTCGAGGTGGTCGAGCAGCGTAGCCATGGCCGGGTCGAGCCGGTTCAACTCGGCCAACTGCACCGCCAGGCACTCGCGCAGGTCGCGGGCCAGGATGCCGGCCGGGTCCAGCCGCATCATGCGCGCGTGCACCGCCTCGACGCGCAGCAGGTCCATGCCGAGCGCCCTGGCGATTTCATCGAGCGAGGCGCCAAGCCGGCCGCTGGGTTCCAGCCAGGCGATCAGGGCGCTGGCCACCAGCCGGTCGGCGGCATCGGCGAAACTGAGCCGTACTTGTTCACCCAGATGCTCGCGCAGGCTGATCTTGCCGGCGACATAATCCTCCACGGTGCCGTCGCTGTGCTCGAAGCTGCCGCCGCTGCCGCGTCCGGCGCCGTCGGAGCCAGTGCCGGGATCGTAGCTGTTGCGGTGATCGGCCTCGGCGGCAGCGGCATTGCCCGGCGCCATCTCACCGGATGCGGCACGGGCCGGATCGGGCGCTACAGGCTCGCCCTGCGAGGTCACCAGGGTGCGCTGGTCCGGCGCCGGCCGTTCCAGGGGAGCGACATCGTCGACCCGCTCGTCGCGTTCGAGCATCGGGTTGCGCTCAAGCTCCTGCTCGACGAACGCATTGACCTCGATGTTGGAGAATTGCAGCAGTTGGATCGCCTGCCGCAATTGCGGCGTCATCACCAGCGATTGCGACTGGCGGAGACTCAGGCGTGGACCAAGGGCCATGGCGCGCCTTATGTTGTGGACATGAAACGGCCGATGCCGTCATGCCGCAATGCAGCGCGATGGATGATTTTTAGCAAGCAAGAATCGTGCGCGGTCTTGGTCACGCCCGTAGGCTACAGGCTAAACCTTTCGCCGAGATACACGCGCCGCACCTCCTCGTGCGCCACCACCTCCTCCGGCACGCCCTCCATCAGCACCTGGCCGTCGTGCATGATGTAGGCGCGGTCGATGATCTCCAGCGTCTCGCGCACGTTGTGGTCGGTGATCAGCACGCCGATGCCGCGATGCTTGAGGTGGCCGACCAGATCGCGGATCTCGCCGACCGCGATCGGGTCGATGCCGGCCAGCGGCTCGTCCAGCAGGATGTAGCTGGGTTGCGCCGCCAGCGCGCGCGCGATCTCGACCCGCCGCCGCTCGCCGCCGGACAGTGCCAATGCCGGCGTGCGGCGCAGATGGCCGATGCCGAACTCGGCCAACAGCGCATCGAGCATCTGCAAGCGGCGGTCGGGCAGCGGCTCCACCACCTCCAGCGCCGCCATGATGTTCTGCTCGACGTTGAGGCCGCGGAACACGCTGGCTTCCTGCGGCAGGTAGCCGATGCCGAGCCGGGCGCGGCGGTACATCGGCAACGTGGTGATGTCGGCGCTGTCCAGGCTGATGTTGCCGGTGTCGGGGCGGACCAGGCCGACGATCATGTAGAAGGTGGTGGTCTTGCCGGCGCCGTTCGGGCCGAGCAGCCCGACCGCTTCGCCGCGCCGCACCGAGACGGTCACGTTGCGGACCACCGGGCGTTTTTTATAGGTCTTGCCGACGCTGCGCGCGACCAGGCCCGGCCCGCGCTCGATCAGCCGCAGGTCCGGCCCGCGCGGGTCCGGGACGCGGGCCGTGGCGGGAATGGTTGGGCGCAGCTCGTTCACTTGCCGGGAGTTCCTTTCGTGGCGGGCGTGCCGTCCGCAGTCTTGCCTGCGCCGGGCGTGCCGCCCGGAGTGTTCTGTAGGTTGGCGTCGTTGGGCATGATCAGTCCCTGCACCCGCGTCGCCGGGTCGCTGACGATGTGTGCGATGCCGGTCTTCATGTTGATGTCGGCGGCGGGGCCGTTCAGTTGGTTCTGCCCGTGCGTCAGGCGCACATGGCCGACGATGCGGGCAATGCCGCTATCCGGCACGTACACGCCCCGGTCGCCATGCACGGTGTCGGCCGCCGTGCGCACCTCGACGTTGCCGAACGCCTCGACCCGCTCCAGCTTGCCGGCGCCAGCCACCGGGTCGGCGCCCGAGGCGGGCGTCTTGGACGCCGGGGTGGCCGGGGACGCGGTGGTATAGCCTACCAGGACGTCGGCCGACAGCCGGCGGGCATCGCTGGTCACCACCACGGCATCGCCGCGTCCGACCGCCATGTGCTTCTGCGACCAGTATTCCATGCTGTCGCGCGCCGTCATCACCTGCTGCGGCGTGGTCAGCTTCATGTGCCGGCCGGTCATCACCAGCAATGCCTGATCGATGTCATAGACGGCGTGGTCGCCCACCGCCTCGTCGGTCGGCGTCACGATGCGTACATGGCCGTCCGCCTCCAGCCGGTACACCTCGTTGGCGCTGGTGTCCGGAGAGCCGCTTGGCGCCGCCGGAGTCGCGGCGGGTGCCGTGTCCCCCCCGGCCTTCTTGCGGTAGCGCGCCAGCAGCCGGTCGGCGAGCACCGTCACCGTGCCGCGCACCGCCCGTGCATCGCCGGTGGCGATCACCGTCTGCTCGTTTTCGTGCCACTCGAAACCGTCGCGTGCGGTGACCTCGACCGGGCCGCCGCTGGACAGGTCGATCCCCTGCGCGCGGGCAACCCCCATGCCGGCCATCAAGGCCAAGCCGGGTAAAGCCAAGCTGGCCAACGTCCGTCCGCCAAGCGTGTTCATCGGCTCCGCGCGTTCAGGACCATGCGGCCGGGTCCGTGAAAAAGGATCAGCGCGCCGCGATCGACCAAGGAGAAGCCCTGCGCGTCGAGCGTGCCGAACGGCCCCTCGACATGCACCTTGTCCGGTCCGGTGGCGGCGCCGTTCTTGAAATCGACATTGGCCGAGTCGGTCTGCATCACCATGCCGTCGTCGCGGTACAACTGCACCTGACCCGACAGGTCGAGGTTGTCCTCGTGCTGCAGGTACATGCCCTTCAGGCCCTGCACCATCAGCCAGGATTGCGCCGACATGATGATGTCGCCCTTCGGGTCGGCCAGCGCGATCCGTCCCGGCACCACCTCATGCGCCGTGCTGGCGGTGAGCGTGTACGGGCGGCCCTGCTGGTCGGCGCCGTGGTAGGTGGCATCCACCAACTGCCCGGTCTTCGCCTCCAGCCGGTCGGTCTGGCGCTGGACGGTGTGGTCGACGATGCGCGACAGTTCGGGCCACATCACCACGCTGCCCAGCAAGGCCAGCGCCGCCAGCGGCAGCAGCCGCTTGGTGGTGGCGACCAGCAGGCGGCGGCGGGCGAGGCCGGCGGCGGTCGGTGGCCGGCGGTACGGCACCGGGCCGACATGCAGATTGATCCGCATCGGCTTTGGCAGGGATGCCATCGTTCAGGCGGTCCCGGCGCGCAGCAGGTCGTGGATGTGCAGGATGCCGACCGGATGGCGCTGGCCGTCGACCACGAACAGGATGGTGATCGGCCGCCCGCCGGCATTCATGGCGTGCAACGCCTCCGCCGCCAGCGCGTCCGGGCCGATGGTGCGTGGCGTGGCGGTCATCATCGAGGCGACATCGCGGGTCAGCAGGTCCGGCCCCATCCCCCGGCGCAGATCGCCGTCGGTGAGGATGCCAACCAGCCTCCCACCTGCATCGACGACGCCGACGCAGCCGTATCGCTTCTCGCTCATCGCCAGCAGCGCCACGTCCATCGTGGTGGCGGGACCGACCAGCGGCAAGGCGTCGCCCGCCGCCATCAGGTCGCGCACCCGCCGCAGCCGCGCGCCCAGCTTGCCGCCCGGGTGAAACTGGCGGAACTCAGCCGGCCCGAAGCCGCGCCGGGTCAGCAGCGCCACCGCGATGGCGTCGCCCAGCGCCATCTGCATGGTCGTGCTGGTGGTCGGCGCGAGGCCCATCGGGCACGCCTCGGCGGCGCGCGGCAGCAGCAGCATGGCGTCCGCCGCCTGCGCCAGCGTGCTGTCGGGTTGCGCCGTCATCGCCACCAGGTTGAGACCGAAACGGCGTGTGTAGGCGACGATGTCGGCCAGCTCGGCGGTCTCGCCGGAGTTGGACAGCGCCAGCACCACATCGCCCGCCATCAACATGCCAAGGTCCCCATGCGACGCCTCGGCCGGATGGATGAACATGGCCGGCGTGCCGGTGGAGGCGAGCGTTGCCGCGATCTTGCGCCCGACATGGCCGGATTTGCCCATGCCGGTCACCACCACCCGCCCGGTGGCCGTCGCCAGCAACGCGACCGCATGCGAGAACGATTCATCGAGCGAGGCCGCCAGCGCGCGCAGGCCCGACGCCTCGAGGCCGAGCACCTCCCGCGCCACCGCCACGTCGCGGTCAGCCTCGGTGTTCGCAGGCGAGCAGGTTTCGCTCTCGTCCAACGCTGACGGTGCGGCGATCATGCGCTGTGCTGTACGTCCGCGATGGCGCGCCGGTCAACGGCTTGATCCTGGCAAATCCCGACAGCATCCGCCTGCGGACCGCTAATGGGCGAAGATGTCGGGGTTGTCATATCCGAGCAGGTCGAGGCGGCAGCGGGCCGGCAGGAAGTCGAAGCAGGCTTGGGCCAGCGCCAGCCGGTCCTCACGTACCAGCAGCGCCTCCAGCCGCGCCCACAACGCATGCAGGTGCAGCACGTCGGAGGCGGCGTAGGCGAGCTGCTCCGCGTTGAGTTCGGGCGCGCCCCAGTCCGAGCTCTGCTGCTGCTTGGAGATGTCCACGCCCAGCAACTCACGGCACAAATCTTTCAGGCCGTAGCGGTCGGTGAAGGTGCGCACTAGCCGGGCGGCGATCTTGGTGCAGCGCGACGGCGCCACGGTGATGCCGAGGCTGTGCTGCAACACGGCCACGTCAAAGCGGGCGAAGTGAAACAGCTTGACCACCGCCGGGTCGGCCAGCAGGCGCGCGAGGTTGGGGCAGTCCGCGCCGTGGCCGCCAAGCGCCTCCGGGATCAGTTGCACCAGATGGGCGTGGCCGTCGCCCGCCGACAACTGCACCAGGCAAAGCCGGTCGCGGTGCGGATTGAGGCCCATCGTCTCGGTGTCGACCGCCACCATCGGGCCGAAATCGAGGCCGTGGGGCAGGTCGTGCCGGTGCAGGTGGACCGTGGCGCGGGCCATGAACAGGGTGGCTCCACTCACGTATGGCCTGCCGGTTGCTGGTGTTCTGGTGCCCAGGAGAAGACTCGAACTTCCACGACATTACTGCCACAGGTACCTGAAACCTGCGCGTCTACCAATTCCGCCACCTGGGCCGCAGGTGCGTGGCATCCGCCATAAGGCATCAGCCACGTCGGGAGCCGCGATGTAGCCGCCCGCCATGGTCCCGTCAACTGCCGGCGAGGTTGAGAGTTGACGCCGTGGTGCCTATTGAGATGGTACGGCAGCGAACGGGATTGAACGATGGCAACACGCAGCGTGGCGACGGTGTTCGGCGGCTCCGGCTTCATCGGGCGCTATGTGGTGAAACGCCTCGCCAGCGCCGGCCATGTCGTGCGCGTGGCCGGACGCTACCCGGACTCGGCCATGTTCCTGCGTCCCATGGGCGATGTCGGTCAGGTGGTGCCGTTGTACTCCTCGCTCGCCGACCCAGCCTCGATCGACCGCGCCGTGGCCGGCGCGTCGATGGTCGTCAACCTGGTCGGCATCCTGGCCGAGAGCCGCGCCGGCGATTTCCAGCGCGTCCACGCCGAGGCCGCCGGGCGCCTCGCCGCCGCCGCCGCCGGCGCCGGGGTCGAGCGCATGGTGCATGTGTCGGCGATTGGCGCCGATGCCAAGGCCGCCAGCCTGTACGCGCGCTCCAAGGGCATGGGCGAACAGGCGGTGCTGCACGCCATGCCGGCCGCCACCATCCTGCGCCCATCCATCGTGTTCGGGCCGGAGGACAAGTTCTTCAACCGTTTCGCCGGCCTGACCCTGTTCTCGCCGGTCATGCCGGTGATCGCCGGCAACACGCGGTTCCAGCCGGTCTATGTCGGCGATGTCGCCGACGCCGCGATGGCGGGGCTGAACCGGGGCGATCTCGGCGGCCGCGTGTTCGAGCTGGGTGGCCCCGAGGTGCTGAGCTTCCGCGCGTTGCTGCAATACATACTGACAACCATCGGCCGCAAACGCCCTCTGCTCACCCTGCCGATGAACGTCGCCCGCTTTCAGGCCAACGTGCTGGAGCGCCTGCCGGGCAAGCTGCTGACCCGCGACCAGCTCCTGTTGCTGGCGCAAGACAATGTCGTGACGCCGGGCGCCGCCGGCCTGACTGACCTTGGCGTCAATGCCACGCCGATCGAATTGGTCGTGCCACTGTACCTTGCACGCTACCGTCCGGGCGGCGGCCGGTCCATGGGCCTGAACGATGCGACGTAAGGCCGGTTCGGTCCTATTTTCGCGCTAGTCGCGGTGGTTTTTACAAGAACGCTGGCATAGCGGCGGAAATTAGGCAGCAATGCTGCCCTGACTACAGTTTACGCTCGCACCACGCGCTAAACGTTTGTATGACCAGCGCACGCAGTGTCCTGGGAGACGTGACATGGTCGAGCGCATGCTGAAGTTCGTCGATGTG
>JAYTQW010000308.1:0-9153 GCA_043746535.1 Rhodospirillales bacterium | reverse complement strand
ATGGCGCATCCCGGCGTTCTGGCGCGCGGCCACCAGCAGCAGGCTGGGGCCGTCGTTGTAGCGGACCGCCAGATCCCAGCACTCGGTCAGTTCGAGCGGGTCGGCGGCGCGCAGCAGCAGCAGGTTCGGGATGGCGCGCAGCCTGGCCAGAGGCGGGCCTGGCTCGCCGTCGCCCAGCTCGACCGCCACCACCAGCCGGTGCCGCTGGCCGGCGGCGCGGCGCAGGTCGGCGGTCCAGCCGTCCAGATGCGCGGCGGCGAGCGCCACCACCGGCACCACGCCGCCATGCGCCACCAGCCCGCCAAGCGTCGCCGCCAGCCCGGCATGGCAGTCGTCGAACGGCAGATGGCGGCCGCCGAACTGGTCGGCGGCGACCGGGGCCAGGCCGCGCGCCGCGACCATCGCCGTTTCTGGTCCGCCGGCACTCGCCAGCACCAGCTCCGGCATGGCGGCCACCACCTGCTCGAACGCTTGCAGATGGGCGGCGGGCGGCTCCGGAGATGGCTGGGCCGACATCATCTGCCCGCGCAGGCCGGACAGCGCCTCGGACACCGTCTCGCCCATGCGTCCGGCCAGCGCCCGCTCCATGTCCAGGCGTTGCGGGTGCCGCGCGACCCGCTTCAGCCACGCCCGCCGGGCCGCGGCACCCCGCGTGCCCCCGGCCCGCCAGCGCGCGGTCAGGGCCGCGACAGCCTCCGCCGGCAGCCGCATCGCCGGTGTGCCCGGGACACGCGCCGAGGGGCGGCAGATCAGCAGGGTCGGCTTGCGTCCCCGCGCGGCGGCCGCCAGGGCGGCGGCGAGCGCCTTGTGGTCGCCGCCGGCGATCCGGCGCGCGGTCCAGCCCAGCGTGGCCGCGAGCCGCAGCGCCAGCTCGGCGTCCGGGCCCTCGCCGGCGCCCTCCGCGCAGATCACGGTCAGCCGCTCCAGACGCAGCCGTCCCGCCAGCAACGCCGCCCTGAACCCGGCACCGGTCATGAAATCGGCCACCGGCGCCAGCAGCCAGGTGCGGTGGTCGATCAGGCTGCGGCCGAACCGGGTCGCCAGGAAGCGTTCGGCCAGCGCCAGGCCGACCGCCACGCCGAACTCCTGGCCCGGCGTGGACGCGCCGGTGACGCTGTCCTCGGCATGGCCAGCAAGATGGAGGGTGACCGATATCAACGCCGGGTCGGTCGCGGCGCTCACCACCACGCGGTCGCGGTCCGGCCAATGCGGGTCGGCCACGTCGACGCGCAGGCACGCGGTCCACAGCAAAGCCGCCGCGTCGACCAGGGGATCGGCCTGCGAGGATGCGGGCAGCCGGGTGCACAGCAACGCGGAGACCGGCAATTCCGGCGCGTGCTGGCGTCCGCGCGCCAACGCCTGCAACGCAAGCGCGTCCACCGTCGCGGGGTTCGGCACGCCCGACATGGCCTGGTCTGCTGGCCGCGCGCGGTTAGGGGCCGTTGCCGTCATCGCGTCTCCTGCTCGATCCGGGGTCATACGAGGGGCGGCGGGCGCCGGCAAGCGCTTGCCGGCGGAGCCGGTTCCGGCGAGATTGCCGCCATGCGCGCAACAAGCCCGATTGCTGGCCGGTTCCTGTTCATCCTGGCCACGGCCATGCTCGGCCTGCCCGGCTGCCGGATGATCGACCAGCGGACGTTCGAGGCGCGTGGGCAGGCGCCGCGCCCGGCCCAGCTCGCCGCCAGCGGGCAGGACGCCTCGGCGCTGCCGCTGGCCACCATCCGTTTTCCCGCACCGGACCCGGACTGGGCGGTGCGGGTGCTCGGCGCGGTGCACGCGGCGCAGGCACGGCGCGCGGATGTGGCATTCGATCTGGTCACCCCGGTGCCGCTGTCCGCCAGCCTTGATTCGCAGCAGCGCGCCGTCACATCAGGGGCACAGGACGCGCAGATGGTCGCCGCCGTCCTGCAAGGCGACGGCATCGACGCGGCCCGGATCCATCTTGGCTCACGCGGCGATCCGGGGCGGCCGGCGCGTGAGGTCCGTATCTATGTCCATTGATGAAGGCACGTCCGTGCACCCATTCCGTGCCGCGGCCCGGCAGGCACTCGCCACCATCCACCAGCAGGGCCGCTACCGCCAGTTCACCCCGTTGCAGAAGGATGCCGGTCGTTTCCCGGTGTTCACCGCCACCATCGACGGCCGCCCGCGCGACATCACGGTGTGGTCGTCCAACGACTACCTCGGCATGGGCGTGCATCCGGCGGTGATCGCGGCGGCGCGGGATGCGGCGCTGCGGTTCGGCGCCGGCGCCGGCGGCACCCGCAACATCGCCGGCACCAGCGAATTGCATGCCGCATTGGAAGCCGAACTCGCCAGCCTGCACCACAAGCCGGCGGCGCTGCTGTTCACCTCCGGCTATGTCGCCAACCAGGCCAGCCTGATAGCGATCCTGCGCGCGTTGCCGGACTGGCAGGTGTTCTCCGACAGCCAGAACCACGCCTCGATGATCGCCGGGCTGAAGGGCGCGCCGGCGACGGTGCGTGTGTTCCGCCACAACGACCTGAGCGACCTCGCGGCCCGTCTGGAGGCGGCGCCGGCTGGGGCGCCCAAGCTGATCGCGTTCGAGAGCGTCTATTCGATGGATGCCGACATCGCGCCGATCGCGGCCATCTGCGACCTGGCCGAGCGGTTCGGCGCCATGACCTACCTGGACGAGGTCCACGCCGTCGGCCTGTACGGCCCGCACGGCGGCGGCGTTGCGGAACGGGACGGCCTGCTCGACCGCATCGACGTGATCGAGGGCACGCTGGCGAAGGGCTTCGGCTGCCATGGCGGCTATATCGCCGGCGACGCCGAGACGGTGGACTTCATCCGCTCGACCGCGTCCGGGTTCATCTTCACCACGTCGCTGCCGCCGACCACCATCGCCGCGGCACTGGCCAGCGTGCGCCACGTCCGCGACGACGCGGCCTTGCGCGCGCGCCTGTTCGAGCGGGCGGAGGCGCTGAAATCCAGGCTGGACGCCGCCGGCCTGCCGCGCCTTGCGTCGAGCAGCCATATCGTGCCGCTGCACATCGGCGACGCGGTCCGGGTGCGCGAGGTCAGCCGCCGCCTGTTCGAGGAGTTCGCCATCTACGCCACCCCGATCAACTACCCGACCGTGGCGGTGGGCGCCGAGCGCCTGCGGCTCACGCCCTCGCCGCTGCACACCGACGCCATGATGGACGCGCTGGTGGCGGGGCTGCGGGACGTGCTGCATGGCCGCCTGTCGCAGGCCGCCTGACGCACGCGGCCGCGACGTTGCTTGCGGCATTTGCATGACTTATGGTTGCCCTCGCGCGAATGCCTGACAAATGCGAACCGTCGTTCAAGACGGCGCAGGAGGGATGCGGGGACGGGACAATGAGTGACGTGGCGGCGGCCACCGCACTGCGCGGCACGCACGGGCGCAACCTGCACGAGAAGATCGCCAACGCCATCGGCATCGCCATCGTCAGCGGCGAGCATTCGCCCGGCCGCGCGCTGCCGACCGAGATCGAGTTGTGCACACGGCTGTCCGTCTCCCGCTCGGCGCTGCGCGAGGCGTTCAAGCTGCTGGCGGCCAAGCGCCTCATCATCAGCCGGCAGAAGGTCGGAACCCTGGTGCGGGCGCGCACCGACTGGAACATGCTGGACCCGGAAGTGCTGGGCTGGCACCTGCGCGCCAAGCCGACCGATGCCTTCGTCTCCGGCCTGTTCGAGGTTCGCAAGATCGTCGAGCCATCGGCGGCGGCGCTGGCGGCCGAGCGGCGCACGCCCGAGACGGTGGCGGTGATCGAGCGGGCACTCGCGGACATGATGCGGCTACAGGATGGTTCCGGCGACCTGGCCGGCGCCGATCTGCGCTTCCATCAGGCGATCCTGGACGCCACCGGCAACTTCTTCCTGGCCTCGTTCGGCGCGGTGATCGAAAGCTCGCTGGTGGCCTCGTTCCAACTGAGCTGGGACGGAGCCCACCACACGCCCGCCTATTCGCTGCGCCAGCATCAGGCGGTGATGGAGGCGATCCGCGACGGGCGCGGCGGCGACGCCTACACGGTGATGACGCAACTGCTGCGCTCGGCCATCGAGGATGTGCGCGAGAGCCTGCTGCGGCGGCGGCAACGGGTGGCGGAGTTGGCTATCCTGCAACCCTGAGTTCAGTCGGGGCTTTGTTTTGGCCGCATCTGTGCTACACCGCGCGCCGCGCCGGCACCCCTGGAGGCCGGCCGCATTCCAATGGAGCGAACCGATGGCCAACTATACGACGATCGAGGCCGAGGCACGCGCGCGCGCAGGTAAGGGGGCAGCGCGGGCGACTCGGCGTGAGGGCATGGTGCCCGCGGTCATTTACGGCGCGAAGCAGGCCCCCTCCCTGATTCAGCTCGAACCCAAGACCGTGGTGAAGGAGATCCAGCGCAACGGCTGGCGCTCGCGCCTGTTCGAGTTGAAGATCGGCGGGGACAGCACCCGCGCCCTGATCCGCGATGTGCAGTACCACCCGGTCAGCGACCGGCCGATCCATGTCGACTTCCAGCGCCTGGCCCCTGGCGAGGCGATCCGTGTCGCCGTCGCCGTGGTGTTCACCGGCGAGGCAGTCAGCCCCGGCCTCAAGCGCGGCGGCGTGCTCAACGTGGTGCGCCACACCGTCGAGTGCCTGGTCGATCCCGATCGCGTGCCGGAGCACTTCGAGGCCGACCTCAGCACGCGCGACATCAACGACAACGTCCGCTGGCACGACCTGAAGGGCACCGAGGGCATCACCCCGGTCATCTCCGGGCGCGACTTCGTGATCGCCACGGTGGCCGCGCCGGCGCGCGGAGTCGAGGCGGCGGTCGACCCGAACGCGCCAGCGGTGGTCGCTGCGGCCCCGGCCAAGGGTGGCAAGGCGCCGCCGAAGGCCGCTGCCGCCGCTGCCCCCGCGAAGGCCCCGGCCAAGGCCGCCGCAAAGCCCGCCGCCAAGAAGTAGCGGCGGCTTCCGGGCGGCGGCGATGCTGCTCTGGGTCGGGCTGGGCAATCCCGAGCCGGGCATGGCCCGCCAGCGTCACAACATCGGCTTCATGGCGCTCGACACCATCGCGCACCGCCACGGGTTCAGCCCGTGGCGGCAGCGCTTCAAGGGATTGGTGGCCGAGGGCAGCATCGGCGGCGAACGTGTGCTCGGGCTGAAGCCGCTGACCTACATGAACGACAGCGGCAGCGCCGTGCAGGCGGCGGCGGCGTTCTTCAAGCTGGAACCGGCGGCGATCACCGCGTTCCACGACGAACTCGACCTCGCCCCCGGCCGCGTCCGGGTCAAGCGCGGCGGCGGTGCCGCCGGCCATAACGGGCTGCGCAGCATGGACCGGCACCTGCCGAGCCCGGACTACTGGCGCGTGCGGCTGGGCATCGGCCATCCTGGGCACAAGGACCGCGTGACCGGGCATGTGCTGGGCGACTTCGCCCGCGTCGACCAGGATTGGCTGGCGGCGCTGCTGGATGCCGTGGGCGACGCGGCGCCGATGCTGGCCGCCGCCCGCCCCGAGGATTTCATGACGCGCGTGGCGCTGCTCACGCAGGAGAGTTAGATGGGCTTCAACTGTGGCATCGTGGGCCTCCCCAATGTCGGCAAGAGCACGCTGTTCAACGCGCTGACCGCGACGGCGGCGGCGCAGGCGGCGAACTACCCGTTCTGCACCATCGAGCCGAATGTCGGCCGCGTGGCGGTGCCCGACCCCCGGCTGGGCGCGCTGGCGGCGATCGGGCGCAGCGCCAAGATCGTGCCGACCAGCCTGGAGTTCGTCGACATCGCCGGCCTGGTGCGCGGCGCCAGCAAGGGCGAGGGGCTGGGCAACCAGTTCCTCGCCAACATCCGCGAGGTGGACGCCATCGTCCACGTGCTGCGCTGCTTCGAGGACCCCGACGTAACCCATGTCGAGGGCAGCATCGACCCGATCCGCGACGCCGAGACGGTCGAGACCGAGCTGATGCTGGCCGATCTGGAGAGCGTCGAGAAGCGTCTGTATCAGGCGCAGAAGCGGGCCAAGGGCGGCGACAAGGAGAGCATCGCCCTGGTCGCGCTGATGGAGCCTATCGTGGTGGCGCTGACCGCCGGCCGTCCGGCCCGCACCGCCATCGCCGCCGCCGACGTGGAGGCGGGCAAGCGGCTGCAACTGCTGACCAGCAAGCCGGTGCTGTATGTGTGCAATGTGGAGGAGAGCGCCGCCGCGACCGGCAACGCGCAGTCCGCCCGCGTGCTGGAGCTGGCCAGGCGCGAGGGCGCCCGCGTGGTGATCGTCTCGGCGGCGATCGAGGCGGAGGTGAGCCAGTTGCCCGAGGCCGACCGCGCCGAGTTCCTGGAGGGGCTGGGCCTGTCCGACAGCGGCCTCGACCGGGTGATCCGCGAGGGCTACGGCCTACTCGGCCTCGTCACCTACTTCACGGTTGGGCCCAAGGAGACTCGCGCCTGGACCATCGTGCGCGGCATGAGGGCGCCGCAGGCGGCCGGCGTCATCCACAACGACTTCGAGCGCGGCTTCATCGCCTGCGAGACCACGGCGTTCGAGGACTATGTCGCCTGCAAGGGCGAGGCAGGCGCCAAGGAAGCTGGCAAGCTGCGCATCGAGGGCAAGGAATACGTGGTCCGCGATGGCGACGTGCTGCTGTTCCGGTTCAACGTGTAGCCCGCCTTGACGTGTAGCCTGCGCCGATACGGCGCCGCGCCAGTTCCGGCGCTGGCGGATTCCCGGTCACGGTTGTCCTGGACTATGGCTTCGGCAAGTGTTATGTTCCTGTTTTGTTCGAGTTATCCTCCGATACAAGACGATCCAGCGCACAGCTTGCAACTGCTCCAGGAAACACCGTTTCATGGTCTCTCCAGTCTTGAACATAATGCGCAGCCCAGTCTTGAACGTCATGCGCAGCAATGGCATTCTGGTCGGTATGACCAGAAAGCCGGGTTCGGCCGTACCCTCCGCCTCGAAGGCGCGCCATCCGCAGCCGGGACACTGGCTGTTGCAGGACGCCAAGGCGCAGTTGAGCGAACTGGTGCGTCGCGTGCGCAGCGAGGGGCCGCAGCACGTCACCGTCCACGGTCGCGACGAGGTCGTCGTCATCTCCGCCGAGGAGTTCCGCCGGCTGCAAGGCGATCTCACCGGCGAGGCGCTGATTGCCGCCATGCGGTCGTCGCCGTCGCCTGAAGCCGACCTCACGCCGGCGCGCGCACCGATGCCCGTGCGCGACGTGGTGCTGTGACCGGCTGGCTGCTCGACACCAACGTCCTGTCGGAACTTCGCCGCCCGGTGCCCGAGCGCCAGGTGCTGGCCTTCGTGGCCAGCCAGCCGCTCGACCTGCTCTACATCAGCGTGGTCACGCTGGCCGAAATCCGCTTCGGCATCGAGCTTGTGGCGGACCCGATCCGCCGCGCCGAGTTGCATGACTGGCTCACGCACAAGGTCAGGCGGATGTTCACGCAGCGGACCTTGCCCGTCTCCGAGGAGGTCATGCTGCGCTGGCGGCTGATGGTGGAGGAGGGCCGCAAGGGCCGGCATACGTTCTCGCAACCCGACCTCATCATCGCCGCGACCGCATTCCACCACGGCCTGACGGTGGTGACGCGCGATGTCGACGACTTCGCGCGCGCGCGCGTGCCGGTGCTCAATCCCTGGCTTGGCTCGCTGCCGGTGGACTCCCCGCCCTGACGGGAATCAGCCGAGGCCCGACGCGGGCAGGGGCGCGGGCAGGACATCGGCGGTCCCGCACCGCCGCAGCACATGGCGCAGCCGCTGGATGACCGGAAACACCTCCTGGTTCCAATCGGCCCCTTGCGCGTCGTGCGCCGCCTGCTCCGTCTCCACGATGTCGCGGTCTTCCTTGAAGATGCGTTCGGTGAACATCACCAGCAGCGGCCAGGCGAGTTCCAGCAGGCCGGGGATCTTCGGCCGCCGGATCGACAGCAGGCCGAAGGTGCGGCAGCGCCGCTGGTCGCGGTCCAGCGGCACATAGACGATCCACAAATCCATCACCGGCGCGTCGCCGCGCGTGCGGATGCGCAGGGTCTGGTAGGGATATTCGGTGCGGATGGTCATCACGTCCTGGTCGCCGGCCGCGTCGTTCAGGCCGCGCCGCTGCCCGAAGATCGCCGCCTCGCCCAGCGGCTGCCTGCCGCCGGTGCGCGCGAAGCTGTAGCGCGCCTCGACCCAGTCCTCGCCGCTGCCATGTCCCAGGAAGCGCGGGCGCATCTGGCCCATCTGCTTGCGGTGCAGGAACTGGTGGTTCATGTCCATCAGGTTCTCGTGCATGAAGCTGTAGTGGCAGGCGATCTCGCGCCCGAACCGCCGCGTCTTGTAAGCCGGGTCCGCCACCGAGCCGAGTGCCGGCAACGCCACCTGCTCGCTGCGCGCCGGGTCGCCCGGGAACACCAGGATCAAGCCCTCGACCTCCCGGCACGGGTAGGCGCGGACCCCGTTCGGCAGCTTGTCCTTGCCCAGGTAGGGCACGTCGGTGCAGCGCCCGGCGGCATCGTAGGCCCAGCCGTGATAGCCGCAGCGGATCGCGCAGCCCTCCACCAACCCCCGGCTCAGCGGCACCTGGCGATGGGCGCAGCGATCAGCCAGGGCGAACACCGGGCCGTCCTTTGGGCGGACCAGCACGATCGGGTCGCCGGCGAAGCGCGCCGCCAACGTCCGCCCCGGCTTCAGCTCGCGCGACCACGCCAGCGGATACCAGCGGTCCGGGTCCGCGCCCACCCGCCGCAGGTCGGGCTCGAGCGCGTCGTGGCCGACGAGCCCCACGGTCTGATCCATCGAAGCCCCGTATGCTGTGTCGTTCCGTGAACAAGACCCGCACCGGCAAGCATCGTCAAGTCAAACGACGCATCGGTGTGCCGCTGCGTGCGCGGCGGTGGCGCGTCGCACCCGCCATGCTTCGCGGCGGCAACTATGCGAAAGGTGAGGCTTTATGAGCCGGATGTTCAACCTGCAAACAAGGACAACCATGAAATACGCTCTCATGGCCGCCACTTTGGTACTGTTCGCCAACCCGCCCGCCCATGCCGTCGGCTGCATCAGCGGCGGTGCCGCCGGTGCCGTGGCCGGCCATGTGGTGCATCACGGGGTGCTCGGCGCACTCGGCGGCTGCATCACCGGGCACGAGCTGCACAAGCACCAACTCCGGAAGCAGCGGCTGCAACAGCAACAGCAGCAACAACAGCAG
>JAYTQW010000307.1:0-1841 GCA_043746535.1 Rhodospirillales bacterium | reverse complement strand
CAGGTCGGCGCGGAAGCTGTCGGGCACGCCGTACACGCCCCAGGCCGGCGCGCCATGCTCGTAGGGTCCCAGGATCAGCCCGCCGCGCTCCTCGCGCATATACCAGCGCGCGTCGGCGTCGCGCAGCACCGGATGTTCCGGGTTGCCGGCGGCGCGCCAGGCGGTGATGGCGGGGATCTCGTCGGTGACGATGTACTGGTGCTCGACCGGGACCGCCGGGATCGACAGGCCGACCATCGCCAGCGTGCGCCGTGCGTGGTTGCCGGTGGCGGTCACCACCACGTCGCAGGTGATCTCGCCATTGTCGGTGGACAGCCGCCACTCGCCGGACGGCATCCGCGCGATCGCGTTCACGTCGGTCTGGCGGTAGATGGTCGCCCCATTCTTCCGGGCGGCGTCGGCGAACAGCATGGTGATGTCGGCGGCGTTGATGTGGCCGTCGGTCGGGTGCAGCAACGCGCCCTCCAGCCCCTCGACGTTGACCAGCGGCCACCGCTCCCCGATCTGCGCCGGCGTCATCCACTCGTAGGGAATGCCCAGCGAGTCGGCGGTGCTGGCATAGGTCTTGAACTCGTCCATGCGCGCGCGGGTCCGCGCCATGCGCAGGTTGCCGACGGGGCGGAATCCGACATCGCGCTCCCACTCGGCCGCCAGCCTTTTGTAGAGGTCGATGGAGTAGCGGTGCATCTGCCCGGTCGAATATGACATGTTGAACAGCGGCAGCAGGCCGGCGGCGTGCCAGGTGGAGCCGGAGGTGAGTTCGTCGCGTTCCAGCATGACCGCGTCGGTCCAGCCAGCCTCGGTCAGGTGGTACAGGATCGAACAACCGACGGCGCCGCCGCCGATGACGACGACACGGGCATGGGACTTCACGGCATTCTCCGGCTTCTGCGACGCAACAGTGTATGAGCGGCAACCGCGGCCCGCCAGCGGCTTCGGTATCTGAAAAGGTGGCAGTACGTGGCGAAAAATCTCTACGAGACCCTGGGCGTGGCCCGCGACGCCGACGCGGACGCCATCCGCAGCGCCTACCGCAAGCTGGCAAAGCGGTATCATCCCGACCTGAACCCTGGCGACAAGGCGTCCGAGGCGCGGTTCAAGGACATCGCCGCTGCCCATGACATCCTGTCCGATGCCGGCAAGCGCGCCCGCTACGACCGTGGCGAGATCGACGAGCAGGGCAGCGAGCGCGCGCCGCAGCGCCCGAGCTACGCCGATCACGCCGACGGGCCGGGCGGACGGCGCTATCGCCATGCCGGCCCGGACAGCGGCGGCGGGGACAGCGGTGGCGCGGGCAGCGGCGGCGTGGACGAAGCGGACCTGAACGACATCTTCGCCGAGTTCTTCAGCCAACGCCGGGGCCAGCCGCCGCGTGGACGCGGCGAGGACCTGTCCTACACACTGTCCGTCGCCTTCCTCGACGCGGTGACGGGCGCGACCCGGCGGCTGGCCTTGCCCGACGGCAGCAACCTCGACGTGCAGATCCCCGCCGGCATCGACGATGGCCAGGTCCTTCGCCTGAAGGGCAAGGGCGGGGCGGGCCATGGCGATGCACCGGCTGGTGATGCCCCGCCTGGTGACGCACTGATCCAGGTGACGGTCGAGCCGCACCGGCTGTTCCGCCGCGAAGGCCGCGACATCCATATCGAGCTGCCGGTAAGCCTGGCGGAGGCGGTGCTGGGGGCCAAGGTCCCTGTCGCTACCGCCACCGGCGCGGTCAACCTGTCGGTGCCGGCGCAATCCGACACCGGCGCCCGGCTCCGGCTGCGTGGACGTGGCGTGCCCGCGCGCGGCGACCGTCCGGCCGGCGACCAGTTCGTGACCCTGCGCGTGGTGCTCGA
>JAYTQW010000306.1:0-6401 GCA_043746535.1 Rhodospirillales bacterium | reverse complement strand
CACTTGGCCAGGCATGGGTTGACGGGACAGATGGCGATCGCCGACACGCCGGGCGCGGCCCACGCCCTTGCCCGCTACGGCGGGCAGCCGGTGACGGTGATCGCGCCGAGCACGGGCGGCCTGGCCTGGTTCCTTCACGGCCTGTTCTGATTGGCCCCATCCCATGAGCGACGACGACGACACACGCGACGACGACACACGCCACCTGCGCCCGGCCAGTGCGGAGGAGATCGAGCGGAGCCTGTCGTTCGCGCGGCTGCGACGGGTGCCAGCGTGTCCGCCACGCCGACGACGCCATGGCCCGGATCACCGCCGAGCGGCTGGTGAGCCACCTGCAAAGAGGCGGCCATGTCCTGATGGAGAAACCCGATGCGGCCGCGCCGTCGACCAGCCATCGCCGGCATCTGGACGCCGGCTAGGTGGCGGCCATGCCCGAGTATGTCGAGCTGCAGGTCACGTCGAACTACTCCTTCCTGCGCAGCGCCAACTATAAAGACCTGGCCGCACTGGGCGAGGACCTGCTGCTCATTCTACTGCCGGATGCGCCGGACGAGCGTTTCGACGTCGAGCTTAGGCAGGTCGTCGCCCTGCCAGGGCTTGCCAAAAGCGCTGACGTATCACGTCCGTGGGAACTCTAAGAGATACAGAACCCATCGCTGGTTAGCTGGATGTTTCCAAACCCATGTCCCAGGTACCAATTTGGCTTACCAGCCAGGATTGTTCTTCTCAGTGCCGGCATGACTGACGGCGGACCCCCGCAGGGGCTTCAGCTCGCGCGCTTGTTGGCCCGACGGATATTGCGGGTGGCCCACCCTACGACCGGGATGACGGCCATCGCCGCTGTGAACATCAGCCAGTGGGTGACCAGCTTGAACGGGATGCTGTCGCAGCCCCAGTAATCGTTGGCCGCTATCCCCCAGTAGGCGATGCTGAGCACGGCCTGGGTGCCGATGATGTCGCTTTTCAGCTTGGAAAGGCTGGCCGGGTCGGCCAGGGTGCCAAGTTTCATTGGATCAACTCCCCAGTGCCCGCGTGATTGCAGGCGGACCGCACGAGGCGGTTTCGCTACGATGCCGATAACCCCAAGCTGCAAACGATGCACAGACCCGTGCCGTCGGCCGGTTTGGTAAGCGGCTTACGGCGGATCAGGCAGCGTCGAGGCGGAGGGGCGATCATCAGAGATTACCCGCAAGGGCCTCGGCCAGCGCCGTGTGCGGGCTTTGCCCCATGTCGTAATGAGTGCCGGCGTCGCGCAGGCCCGGCGCCGGCAGGCCGGCTTCCAGCATGGCGGCATTGAACAATCGTTGGGAAGCCAGGTACCGGCGCAACGCCCCATAGGACCACCTCCGACGTAAAATGCTGTCCCTTGAATGCACCGTCCCGCTCCCCAGCCATCATGCCGCCCAATCAAATCGCCGGCCAGCATCCTCCCCAAGCAAGGCTCGTCTGCCGTTTGCAACAGAACCAGAGCTGCGGCTTGGGCAGATAATAAGCCCGAGACATAACCGTAAGCCAACAAACCATTCACTGAACGGGAAATCTTCAATCCAGTTTAGTGGTTGACCACGATGGGGAAGACGAGCACGCAAGTGCAAGAAGATGCACTCATAAGCACAAGTTATCGGGTACAGTCTATTCGCACTGTTGATGTATTAATTATCAACATGAATGTAATTTGAATAATATAACCTGTTCGTGACGCTAAAGTTATGTCAATTTCTGAATAATTGGGGGAGTGGCACATGACGACTTATTCCTGGAGCAAGCCGGTCAACGGGTCTTGGACCACCGCATCCAACTGGACCCCCAATGGCGGGCCGCAGGCCAGCACAAGCTTCCCATACATCTCGAGCGACAACGCGGTGTTCGCCACCGGCAGCAAGACGCATTACACCGTCACCACCGGCGGCGAGTCGGCGTCGCTGCGTGTGTCCGGTGATCATGTCACCTTCGACCATTTCGGCAACGGCAACAACGGCCCTGGCGGCGGCCTGGGGGTAAACGCCGGGGCCGACCTCACGGTGACCAGCACCAGCACGCTCAACTACCATGCCAGCGGCTCTGGCCCTGGCGGCAGCATGGGGGTGGACCATGCGCGAATGACCGACTATGGAACGCTGTTGGGTGCCTTCGCAAGCATCGGTGCGGGCGGCGTCCTCGCGCTTTCCGGCGCAGCGGCCGTTTTGAGCGCGGACGTCGGCATGGGCATTGCGGCTGGCGGCATGGTGACCGTCTCCGACGGCGCCAGGTGTGGGGCCGGAGATGTCGTAAACATTGACGGCGTACTGAAAGTCACTGGCCAGAGCAGTTCGGTTTACCTAGGCAACGCCAATGGCACAGGCAAGGTGGACATCTACAATCATGCCACGATCGACATCAACAACACCACCACCGGAAGCCTGGGCTTCATTCTCGGCAATTATGCCGGGCTGGAATTCGACGGCTCCGTCGCCGCCGGCGCCAGGATCGACTTCGCCGGCCAGCACGGCGCCATGACGCTGAAATCCGACCCTGGCCACCCGGCGCTGGGCTATGCCATGGGCGGCGTCATCTCCGGCTTTGCGCAGACCGACGCGCTGCTGCTGGACGGCACGCCCGTCACCCAGGTGCTCTACACCGCCGGGGCTGGCGGCGTCGGCAGCCTCAAGCTGTTCGATGGCAACACCGCCGTGGGCACGATGGCCATCGCCGGCAACTACGCCGGGCACCGCTTCGCGGTCACGCAGGTCAGCGCCACCGAGAGCAGGATCACCGAGAAGCCGATAACCCCGCTGGCGCAGCTGTCCGAGGCGTTGACCGCCGCGATCGCCGAGCTGAAAGCCGACCCCACCCACCTGGGCAGCATCCTCGCCGGCCTGACCGGCCCCCTGCCACCGGCGCTGGACGGCAGCACCTGGCAGGCGGGCGCCAGTTCGGAGCACCCCCTGGCGATGGCGGCCTACAGCGTCATCCATCCGAGCGGCGGCGACGCCCTGCCGACGCCGCTGCCAGTGCTGCACGCCTAGCCGGCCTTCAGGACACGACGATCACGTTCCATGATCCGGCTGCAACGTGGCGCTGACGTGCCCATCGCCCACCCTGACGCCGGCCAGTTCGGTCGGCGTCAGGGTGTCGGGCGCGTCGCGGGTGTTGACCGCCTTCATGTTGTCGTGGCGCAGCTGCAACGCCACCTCCACCACACTGGCGGTGAACCCGCGCAACTCGTTTGACACGCGCGGGTCGGCCCGGTCCTCGCGCCATGCGGTGGGTACCAGCTCCTTGCGCCGTCGCTGCCGCCCGTTACACCATCCATGCCTCTCCGCACCGGCGAAACAGCCTTGAAAAAATCAAACGTTCGCTTACTAATCTGCTATAGGGGCCGGTCCCTGCCACGCCATCGCCAGATGGCGGGGTGCCCCCGGAGGGTTAGCCGCAAGGCGCCCGGGCGTGATGCCTGAATATCCGAGCTTGGGAAAGGGCTCGTCGCAAGGCGAGCCCAGCCTTCTTCATCGGCTTGTGAAATCGGCCGGCGTGGCCTTGTCGCATGGATCAGCTTGGTGGCGCCCGCGCCCTGTCCGGGGGAGCAGGCTCGCTTCTGCCTGGCCCCGGATGTCATCTTGCCATTCAAGCTGAACGCCGATCGCCGCCACCATATCCCCAAGCAGACGTTCAAGGTTATAGACTGGCGCGACCACGGCGCCAGCCCGCGCCCACGTGAAGCCCGACGGTCTGGGTCACCGAGGAGGCAATCGCGGCGTGGACCGCTGAACCACGCACGATCCGGGGTGGGCAGCGCATCCACTCACCCTTGGCGATCCTGACAGCCCTGACGCTGCGTGCGGTGTTCCGGCTCGCCCTGCGGCAAACGCAAGGGCGGATCGGCTCCGCCATGCGCCTGCCCGGGCGGAGCTGCCAAAGGTTCTGCGTGCGGCAGCGCGTGGAAGGGCAGCGGAGGGTCGATCTCGCCGTGCGTTCGGGCGAACCGTGATCCACCGCGCCGGGCGGAATCGCCCTGAAGAATCCCATGCCGCCGTCTATATCTGGAGCGCGTCTCAAGACGCCGTTTGACCCGGCTCCGTCCGGGTTCCGGTTATGGTGGCCGTAGAAATACGGAGTCCAGTTGAAGGCCATCCCTTCGAGAGCCGGCTGCGGCCCCGCTGTCACCGGCGAAGGTTCGAGAGACGAAGATATAAGGGCCGTCCCTTCGGGGACGGCCTTTTCCATGACCGCTATCGGGAGGATGCGCTTCAGCCGCGCCGCCTCGATCGCAACATCCATCTTCCTCCGCGGTATCGGGTGGAAAGACCGGAAAACGAAGTGCCAGACCTTGCCGCCAGCGATATCTTCGGGCGTGGGGGTCGGAGACAAGACAACACGGCCGTACGTGCCGGCCATCTCAAGTTCCCGATCAAATAGCTTGTTCCCGCGCTCCGTTTGACTCCACGTCACCGCGCGCGGCACGGCGAGAACGTGCCAAATGGAGTCTATGCTCTGCGCCCGCTCCAGACTTATACCGCTGAGCGGCTTTCCTGACTCGCATTCCTTCTTCCCCGACGCGGCGGCGTTGTGATTCGCTTGTTGCCGGTGATTGGAGCCGAAGGCGAGGCACATGGCATTGGCGATCAGGCGAGACCGGACACCGGCTTCCTTGCGTCTTTGGGCGCGGCGATCTGGTGCCACGCGCGGCCTCGCGGGCATACGCCATTGTCCATGCGTTGGCGGGCATGTCGCGCGCCGAAGCGGCTCGCCTGGCTGGGATGGAGCGTCAGGCGCTGCGTGACGCGGTGGTGCGCTACAACGTGGAAGAGGTGGGCGGCCTGGGCGATCGGCCCCGCACGCGCGCCTCGCGTCTGACCGAAGGGCAGCAGGCAACGCTAGGGGCGCTGATCCTGCGTGGCCCGGACCCCGAGCATGATGGCGTCTCGAGTTGGACCCGTGCGGACATCGCCGAGCTGATCGGTCCGACGCATGCGTCGGACCGATCAGCCATCGCTACCATGTCTCCAGCCTGAGCAAGATCCTACGTGCCCTCGGCTTCTCGCGACAGAAGACGCGGCCCTCGCATCCGAACGCCGACCCGAAGGCCCGTGTGGCCTGGCTAAAAAAAGGCGCTGCCGGCAGCGCTCGCGGTCGCGGCGAGCGCGCATCCGGGCAAGCGGATCACGCTGTTCTTCCAGGATGAAGCCCGCGCTCGTTGGTATGATTTCCTCATTCGCGCTTTTGAGAACATCACGTTCGGGTAGCTTTCGGCGACCTTCGGGGGCGCCAAACCGTCGCCGGCTTGGACGGGATCAGCAATCAGCCTGAGCTCGAGGGGAACTTGGCGCGTTCTTCAAGGCGATTGTGAAAAGCAAACCCCCGCCGGGTGAGGGCGGGGATCTGGGTGCGGGACTTCCGATTGATGTGCCATCCGGTCACGGTCCAGTCTCGCGGCTGGACCCGGCGGCCATTCCGTCGCCCTCCTCAATGCAGAGGTTGACGACGGAGTACCCGTTCGCGACCGCTTAAGATATAGAGCGCCGGTTATCATGACGCCAGAGTGGCGCATGCCGCGGCTTGAATACTCCGTTAGCACTTCTCAGGAGCGGTTCATGGGTCGGCAATCGCGACCATGACGCGGGATTGGCAGGCGCGGTGGCAGCGAGCCGCATGAGGTGGCGCAGTGGGCCGATATCAAGACGGAACCGCAGGCGCTCGCACGCATATTGGGAAAAGAACTTCCAGGCCGGCCCCGCGTCTGATCAAGATTACCGGCGGAACGCGCAAGTTCCCACAGACCTATCCGCCATCAGAAGCCCCGGTTCCATTTCGCGGTGAAGTGGTGCAGCCGCCCCAGGATGCGTTCCGCGCACGCCGGCGACTCCTTGGCCACCTCCTCGATCAGCGCCGCGTGGAACTCATCCAGCTTGGAGATCTCGCGCATGGCCTCCGCCATCCGGACCGCCGTCTCCAGGCATCGGCGGTTGTGCTCGGATGCCGCCAGCGCGGTTTTTGTCAAGCGGATGGTGCCGTCCGGGTTCGTCACCTGCCTGATGATTTGCGTCGCCAGCGCCATCGACCGCTGCAGCTTTTCGACAACCGAGATGGTGCCGCCCGCTGACCCAATCTGCTCCAGGCGCACCACGGGCGGCATCGCGGCGCCGATCCGATCGGCCACCACCCGGGCCGCAGCCGCCGCGGCCAGAGTCTCATGCGCCGGTTCCAGATGAGACAGCCGATGGACCATGCGTTCGGCGATCAGGCCAGAGGTGGCGACCGCTTCAACCCAGCGAAACAGCGTCGCCCGCGATGCGCCACGAGCATGATATTGCTTGACGATATCACCACGGCTATAGCGTGGCCCGTCGCGCTCGAACGCGGCCAGCACCGCGGCCTCGACCTCCGCGCGCAGCAAGGGATCACCCTTGTTCATAGGTAGATTC
>JAYTQW010000305.1:0-4867 GCA_043746535.1 Rhodospirillales bacterium | reverse complement strand
AGTTGCGGGCGGTTCAGGTTGCGGCCGATGAACACGAGGCGCGACACACGCTCCTCCCCGTCCTTCCAAGGCCCGATGAAGTCGCCGTCGGCCATCATGTGCACGGCCTGGAACGCGAAGCGCCGGTCCTCGCCCGCGTAGCCGAGGATGCCCTTGGTGCGCAGCAGGTCGCCGCCCTTCTCCGCCAGGAGCTGGCTCATCCAGGCGTTGAACTTCTCTCCGTCGATCGGGCGCCGCGCCTCGAAGGACAGGCTGGCGATGTCGGCGTCGTGGCTGTGCTCGTCGCCGTGGGCGAGAAAGTCCGGGTCGAACGCCAGGATGCGGTCCAGCTCGAAGGCGCCCTGGTCCAGGATCTCGGCGACCGGCACGGCGGAGCGGGTCGCGCGGTGGATGCGCGCCAGGTGGTTGATGGCGCGGATGCTGGCCTCGACCGCGAGCAGCCCGGCCTCGTCCACCAGGTCGGTCTTGTTGAGCACGACGACGTCAGCGAACGCGATCTGTGCCGCGGCTTCCGCGGAGTCCGCGAGGCGGTCGGGCAGGGTCTTGGCATCGACCACGGTGACGATCGCGTCGAGCCGGCACTTGGCGCGCACCGTCTCGTCCACGAAGAAGGTCTGCGCCACGGGGGCGGGGTTCGCGAGGCCGGTGGTCTCGACGATGATGCCGTCGAACCTCGTGCGCCGCTTCATCAGCGCGGCCAGGATGCGGATCAGGTCTCCGCGCACGGTGCAGCACACGCAGCCGTTGTTCATCTCGAACACCTCCTCGTCGGTGTCCACGACGAGGTCGTTGTCCACGCCAAGCTCGCCGAATTCATTGATGATGACCGCATATTTGCGGCCATGCTGTTCGGTCAGGATGCGGTTCAGCAGCGTGGTCTTGCCGGCGCCCAGGTAGCCGGTCAGCACCGTCACCGGGATCAGGTCGGTTCTGGCCACGTCCACCGGGGCCGTCACTGTTGTCGTGCCGCTCATGTCATCGCTCTCCGCTGCTGCCGGCGGTATATAGGGAGGGGCGTCAGGCGGACAAAGTGGCGTCGCGCAGGGCGTCCAGCCGTGCCGCCATGGCTGCCACGTCGAACTGCGCCGCGCGGCTGCGTCCCGCCTGGCCCAGGGCGGCCCGGCGATCCGGGTCGAGCGCCAGGGCGACCATCGCGGCGGCGAGTTCCGGCACGTCTTCGGGATCGACCGGGATGCCGACGCTCCCCGCCACCTCCGGCAGGCCGCCGCGTGGCGCGTAGAGCAGGGCGGCTCCGCAGGCCATCGCCTCCAGCGCGGTCAGGCCGAACGGCTCCGGCCAGCGGCTCGGCACCACGACGATGGCGGCACGGGCCATGGCCGCCAGTACGGCATCGTGCGGCTGCCAGCCATGCAGCCGAACGCCCGCCGAAGCGGCCACCGGGCGCAGGCGACGCAGGAACGGCGTGTCGGGGCTGTCCGCGCCGAAGCGGTCGGCGCCGATCATCTCCGCCCGCCATCCCGGCAGTTGCGGCAGGGCGA
Organism: Rhodospirillales bacterium; assembly: GCA_043746535.1. Classification (GTDB taxonomy): domain Bacteria; phylum Pseudomonadota; class Alphaproteobacteria; order Acetobacterales; family Acetobacteraceae; genus CAVRQM01. Next base: position 3,368 of record JAYTQW010000305.1, on the reverse strand, counting down.
GGGCGCAGGCGGCGGCGAAGCTGTCGGCGCCCTTGTCGGCGACGATGCGGCCGGCGAACAGGATCGCGCGCTCGCGCGGCTCGGGCGATGGCGGGATGGCGCGCAGGTCGATGCAGTTCGGCAGCACCGACGCGCCCTCGCCGAAGCGGCCGCGCAGCCACGCCGACACCGCCGCCACGCCGGCAAGACGGCGTGCGATCGTCAATCGCCGCCGCGCGGTCCTGGCACCGCGCATCCCGCGCGGGTCGTTGTGCAGGATCAGGCAGACGCGGTGACGGCGGCGGGCCAGGAACAATGCGACATCGGGCCGGTTATGCACCTCGACCAGCTCGGCCGGCTCGGTCCGCAGCGCGCGATGCACGGCGAGCGCATAGCGGATCGCCTGCGTCCCCGGCCACAGCGCCGGGCGCACCGGCACGAAGCGGATGCCGGCGAACGGCTCCGCCGCCGTCACGCCGAACACCCGCACGTCATGGCTGCCGGGTGCCGCGGCCAGGCGCGCCACCAGCAGGCTGATGGCGCCTGCGCCCTGGGCCGAGAACGCCTCGCGCGGCGGCAGCACCACCGCCACGCGCGCCACCGGTCAGCGGACGGCAGAGAAGGCGGTCGGTTGCAGGAACTGGTTGCTGATCTCGGCCACGATCGGCGCCTCCCGCTCGGTCTCGGCGCGCACCGCCAGCCATTCGGGATCGGCCATGAACGCGCCCCACCTGGCCTCGCGCTCCGCCAGCGACTCCCAGGCGATCAGGTAGGTCAGTTCGATGTTCGAGGAGCCGACCAGCGTGGTCCAGAATCCGGCCTGACGGATGCCGTGGCGGTCCCAGATGCGCAATGTGTGGTTCTGGAAGCGGTCCAGCAACGCCGGCATGCGGCCGGGCAGGACGCGGTAGATGCGCAGTTCATGGATCATCGCGAAGGTTCCGGTTGCGGGCTCAGGTGAACACGATGCGCGGCAGGTACAGCGACACCACCCAGTTCGGCTGGTCGACGATCTCGCTGATGCGCAGGTCGGCGCAGACGCTGCACAGCATATAGGCATCCACCGCCGCCATCGCGTGCTGCGTTGCGAGCAGGTCGATCATGCCCGACACCGCGTCGCGCGCGGCGGCGAGCAGGTCCGCGCCGATGCCGGTGGTGACCTCGTAGCCGGCGCCATCCAGGTGGCGCGTCACGGGTCCGGGCAGCACCAGGCGCGGAAAGCGCAGCGGCGTCTGCTTGATGAGGTCGAACTGGAGCGCCACCGCCATCGGGCTTTCGATGGCGGTGCCGCACACCTCGCCGTCGCCCTGCGCCGCATGGGTATCGCCGACCGAGAACAGCGCGCCCGCGACCTCCACCGGGAGGTAGAGTTCGCAGCCGGCGGCGAGGTCGCGGATGTCCATGTTGCCGCCGACCCGGCGCGGCGGCACGATGCTGTGCAGGCCGGCCTCGGCGGGCGCCACGCCGATGGTGCCGCAGAACGGCTTCAGCGGCACCCGCGCGAGCTGGCCGAACGCGGCCGGCGCCATGCTGGCGGGATTGTATGTCCACAGATGCAGCGCCGGGTCGGGAAACTGGTCGGCGAGCAGGCCGAAGCCGGGGATGTTGGCGGTCCAGCCCCAGCCGGACGGGGCGAAGTGGCGGATCGTCACCCGCAATATGTCGCCCGGCTCGGCCCCGTCGATGAACACCGGGCCGGTGACCGGGTTCACACGCCCGAAATCCAGTGTGCGCAACGTCTCCAGCGTCGCCGCCGGCGAGAGTTGCCCGCCGGACGCGTCGACCGTCTCGAATGCCACCGTCTCGCCGGGCGCCACGGTCAGCTTCGGCATGAAATCACGGTCCCAGCCGTGATGGTGCTGTTGCGCATGCAGCGTGTGAGCGGCGTGGGCGTGTGGCATCGACGTACTCCCTTGTCTGCCGGCACGAGCTTTGCTCAGATCATGCGGCGTGGGTAGTCGGCATGGAGCCGGGAGGATGATTTTGCAGCAAACCGAGGGCTTCGCGCCGTTTGGCCAGCATCGGACCTGGTATCGGGTGACCGGCGACCTGCGCGCCGCGCGCCCGCCGCTGATCGCCCTGCATGGCGGTCCTGGCTGCACGCATGACTACATCGACAGCCTGACCGACCTCGCCCGCGATGGCGCGGATGGCCGGGCGGTGGTGCATTACGACCAGATCGGCAACGGCCGCTCCACGCATCTGCCCCATGCCGATCCTGGCTTCTGGACCGTCACGTTGTTCCTGGCCGAACTGGACAACCTGCTGGCGCATCTGGGTGTCGCCGCGCGCCACGACATGCTGGGCCAGTCCTGGGGCGGGATGCTGGCCAGCGAACATGCGGTGCGGCGCCCGGCGGGGCTGCGGCGGCTGGTGATCGCGGACTCGCCGGCCTCGCTGGACACCTGGGTGGCGGAGGCGAACCGGCTACGCGGCGAACTGCCGTCGGACGTACAGGCAACGCTGTTGCGGCACGAGGCGGACGGCAGCACCGACGACCCGGCCTATGCCGCTGCGACGCGGGCGTTCTACGACCGCCATGTCTGCCGGGTGCCGTGGCCGCCGGAGGTGACGCGCACGTTCGACGCCATCGCCGGCGATCCGACGGTGTATCACACCATGAACGGCCCGTCCGAGTTCCACGTCATCGGCACGCTGGCCGGCTGGACCATAGAGGACCGGCTTGACTGCATTGCGGTGCCGGTGCTGTTGGTGTCCGGCCAGTTTGACGAGGCGACGCCGCTGACGCAGAAACCGTTCCTCGACAACATTCCTGATGTGCGCGAGGTGATCTTTGCGCTGTCGAGTCATATGCCGCATGTCGAGGAGCGTGCCCGCTACATGGACGTGGTGGGCAGGTTCCTCGACCAACCCTGAGAAGATAGCTGCTCTCACCAAAAGGATTTCACTATGAATCTGAAACATTTGCTCTCGCGAGGCGCCTGCCTCGCCGCGCTGTCGGTGGCGCTGCTGCCGGGCGCGGGGCACGCCGCCGACCGGGCGGCGCTGCTGAAGCAGCATTCCGGCGGCACGCTGAAGCTGACCGCCGCCGCCGCCGCCGGCACCATCGACCCGCAGATCAACTACGAGCTGAAGTTCTGGCAGCTCTATGCCATCACCTATGACGGCCTGGTGACGTTCAAGAAAGTGGCCGGAGCCGACAGCAACACCGTGGTTGCCGACTTGGCGGAGGCGATGCCGGCGGTGCAGGACGACGGCAAGACCTATGTGTTCAAGCTGCGCCAGGGAGTGAAGTTCTCCGATGGCCGCGATGTCACCACCAAGGATGTGGTGGCGTCGTTCCAGCGGCTGTTCAAGGTGTCGAACCCGAACGCCGGAAGCTGGTTCAACAACATTCTCGGCGCCGATGCCTGCCTGAAGGAGGCGGC
>JAYTQW010000304.1:0-4117 GCA_043746535.1 Rhodospirillales bacterium | reverse complement strand
CCGGCGCGCGGCCGGTCGCCACGGAGCCTTGCCCGTGGCAACGCGACGATGGCGGCGGGAGGCTCGCCGACGATGGCCGACATGCGACCGTGCCCCGCTATCGGTTCAGGCGGCGATGAACTCGTTCCATTTCTGCACCATGTACTTGTTCTCGTCCATGACCGAGTTCCAGCAGGCGACGTGGCCCATGCGCTCGTAGAAGCTGCCGCCGTCGCGCACCGCGCCCACCTTCTCGATCGGCGTGCCGTCGGGCGAGACGATGGGGATGGCGGCCGGCTTGCCCTCCATCCAGTACGCCCACTCCTCCGGCTTCATGTGCTCCTTCGCGGTGTCGAGCACGGCGCTGTAGTAGCCCTGGCGGTTCAGGTAGGCGCCGACCCAGCCGGACAGATACCAGTTGATGTACTCGTAGGCGGCGTCCAGTTCGAGGCCCGACAGGTGGCTGGCGAGGCCGAGGCCGCCGCCCCACGAGCGGTAGCCCTCCTTCAGCGGCTGGAACACGCAGGGCAGGCCCTTCGACTTCACCGCCGTCACCGCCGGCGACCACATCGACTGGATCACCACCTCGCCGGACGCCATCAGGTTGACGCTCTCGTCGAACGACTTCCAGAACGCGCGGAACTGCCCGGCCTTCTTGAACCCGGTCATCTGCGCCATGGTCTGGTCGATCTCGGCGCGGGTCATGTTGCCCTTGTCGGCGTATTTGACGCGGCCCAGCGCCTCGCACACCATTGCCGCGTCCATGATGCCGATCGACGGGATATTGAGCGTCGCCGCGCGCCCCTTGAACGCCGGGTCCACCAGGTCGGTCCAGGAGGTGATCGGGCGGCCCACGAGGTCCGGGCGGATGCCGAGCGTGTCGGCGTTGTAGATGGTCGGCACCATGGTCATCCACTCGGTCGGGGACTTGGCGAACCTGGTGCTCTTCTGGCCCTCGACGAAGCCGACCGTGTGCGGGGCGGTGCCCTGCGCGATGACACTTTCCGGCGTCAGCTTGCCGGTGATGAACAGCGGCACGATCTTGTCGTAGTTGGTGATCTTCCTGGTATCCATCGGTTGCAGGTTGCCGGTCGGGAACACCTTCTTGCAGATCCAGTACTCGACATCGGCGATGTCGTAGCTTTTGCCCTGCGTCGCCACGCGCTGCGCCGCCGCGTCGCTGTCGAGTGCCGTCATCTGCAAGGTGAAGCCCAGGTCCTTGGTCACCTGTTCGGCGATAGGATTCTGCGCCGACACGCCGGTGCCGATCTGGCGCAGCGTGATGTTCTTGATGTTCTGCGCCCAGATGGTCGGGAAGCCGGTGATGGCGCCCGAGCCGATGGCAAGCCCGGTGGCCGCCGCCGCCGTCTTCAGCACGCTGCGGCGGCCGATGTGCCCGGTATTCTGTCCGGTGTTCCTGTTCGTCATGTGCAACACTCCAATGGGTTCAGGGTGACAGCAGATGCGCGTCCGCCGGCGCGAAGCCCGCGACCACCCGGTCGCCGAGCGCCACCGGGCGCGCAAAGAAATCGGCCTCGCTCAGCATCAGGCTGTGGGCGTTGGCCGAGGCGTCCAGCAGCGCCACCCGCACGAACGGGCCGCTGTATTCGACTGCGGTGACCTGGGCGCCGATGCGGTTGACGGCGCCGCCCAGCGCCGAGGGCGCCAGCAGGCTGATGCGGTCGGAGCGCACCGCGAGCTGCACCGGCCCATGCGCCGCGCTGGCTTCCGGCGGCAGCACGATGTCGGTGCCGTCCGCCAGCGTCATGTGCCCGGCGGTGCCGTTCACGGTGCCCTTGAGGATGTTGTGGCCGCCCATGAAGCGGGCCACGAACGGCGTCCGTGGCCGCTCGAACATCGCCCTCGGCGCATCGCTTTGCAGGATCAGGCCGCGCTCCATCACCACCACCAGATCGGCCAGCGCCAGCGCCTCGTCCTGCGCGTGCGTCACGTGAACGAAGGTGATGCCGAGGTCGCGTTGCAGCCGCTTCAGCTCCTCGCGCATCTGGCCGCGCAGGAACGGGTCCAGCGCCGACAGCGGCTCGTCCAGCAGCAGCACCTGCGGGTTGGTGATGAGTGCCCGCGCCAGCGCCACGCGCTGTTGCTGGCCGCCGGAGAGTTGCGCCGGCCGCCGCTCCGCCATCTCCGACAGATGCACCCGCTCCAGCATCGCAGCCGCCTGGCGGCGCCGCTCCAGCTTGCCCATGCCGCGCATGCGCAGGCTGAAGGCGACGTTGTCGAGGCAGGTCAGGTGCGGGAACAGGGCGTAGCTCTGGAACATCATCGCGGTGCCGCGCTGCACCGGCAGCAAGTCGGTCACGTTGCGGCTGCCGATCAGGATGTCGCCGGCGCTGACCGCCTCATGGCCCGCGATCATGCGCAGGGTGGAGGTCTTGCCGCAGCCGGATGGCCCGATCAGGCAGCAATAGCTGCCGCCGGGAATGCGCAGGTCGATGGTGTCGACCGCCGTGACCGGGCCGTAGCGTTTGGTGACGGCGACCAGTTCGATGCCGGCGTGGGCCATCCAGTCTCCGTGGCAAGGGTGGCGCGGATGTTGCGGTTGCGGATGAGTGCAAGCCACATGCCATCCGCCGCGCGCCGCAAACCGCGCGAACTGGCGCTCGATGCTCAAATAACGTGCAATCCAGATGGTCGCCGGACGTGCATAAGTGGTCCTGCCTCTCACCGGAGAGTCTGGCCGTGGAGAGTCTGGCGGTGGCCGGGGCGGCAGCGTAATCAACCGGCACATCGAGCGGAGACCTACGGATGGCGAGACACGGACGCACCGCCCTGGTGACTGGTGCTGGCAGCGGCATCGGCCGCGCCACCGCGCTGGCGCTGATTGCCGACGGCTATGACGTGGCCCTCGCCGGCCGCCGCGCCGACGCCTTGGCGGAAACCGCGCGGATGGCGGGCGACCAGGCGGCACAGGCGCTGGCGGTGCCGGTCGACGTGACCGACCCGGCTGGCGTGGCGGCGCTGTTCGTCGCCCTCGGCGAGCAGTTCGGCCGGCTCGACCTGCTGTTCAACAATGCCGGCGGCAACGTGCCCAGCACCAATTTCGGCGACCTCGACTGGGCGATGTGGCGGCGGGTGCTGTCGGTCAACCTCGACGGCGCGTTCCTGGTGGCGCACGGCGCGTTCCGCATGATGCGCGAGCAGGCGCCGCAGGGTGGGCGCATCATCAACAACGGCTCCATCTCCGCGCATGTGCCGCGCGCCGGATCGGCGCCGTACACCGCGAGCAAGCACGCCATCACCGGGCTGACCCGCGCCATCGCGCTGGATGGCCGCGCGTTCGACATCGCCTGTGGCCAGATCGACATCGGCAACGCCGCCAGCGAGATGACCGCGCGCATGAGCGGCGGGGTGCCGCAGGCGGACGGCTCGCTGGCCGCCGAGCCGACCATGGATGTGGAGCATGTCGGGCGCACCATCGTCGCCATGGCGGCGCTGCCGCTCGACGCCAACGTGCAGTTCATCACCCTGATGGCCACCAAGATGCCGTTCATCGGACGCGGCTGACGAACAGGCGGGCCATGACACCGGGTCAGGCATCCGCCTGCCGGCTTGGCGGCCGACCGGCCCCGCCCTACAGGGCGCGCAGCGTCGGCATCGCCACCCACAGCCTGCTGCCGCTGCCGTGCAGCTCCCCGGCGATCTCGTCGGCGAGGTTCCACGGCAGGATCACCACGTCGTCCGGGCGTGCCGCGCGCATCTGTTCCGGCGTCACCACCGGGATGTGGCTGCCGGGCAGCAGCCGTCCCTGTTTGGCCGGGCTGCGGTCGGCAACCATGGCGATGTCACGCGCGCCGACGCCGCACGCGTTCAGGAAGGTGTTGCCCTTCGCCGCCGCGCCGTAGGCCGCGACCACGCGCCCCGCCGCATGCCGGGCCGCGAGGAAGCCGGAGAACGCCTCGGTCGCGGCGGACACCCGCGCGGCGAAGCCGGTGTAGCAGGCTGCCCCTTCCATGCCGGCGGCGGTTTCCTGCGCCCGTACGGCGGCCAGGCCGGGCCGTGGCTGCCAGGACGCGCCTACGTGGCAGGCGAACACCCGCAACGAGCCGCCATGGGTCGCAAGCGGCAGCGCATCGAACGCGCGCAGGCCGGCGTGGCACAGCGCACGCTCCACCACCAG
>JAYTQW010000303.1:0-8913 GCA_043746535.1 Rhodospirillales bacterium | reverse complement strand
CCGGCCATCGCCCACGCGCTGAACCTGTCGCGGGCGGAGGTTCACGGCGTCGTGACGTTCTACCATGACTATCGCCACGCCCCCGCCGGACGGCATGTGTTGAAGCTGTGCCAGGCGGAGGCCTGCCAGTCCATGGGCTGCCGCGACCTTGCCGCGCACGCGCGCGATGTGCTGGGCGCAGCACTCGGGCAGACCACGGCGGATGGCCGGGTGACGGTCGAGCCGGTGTACTGCCTCGGCCTGTGCGCGGTCGCCCCATCGGCGATGCTGGATGGCAAGGTGTGCGGGCGGATGACGCCGGCAAAGCTGGACCGGATGCTGGAGCGGCTGGCGTGACCCGCCTGTTCGTGCCCGCCGACGCGGCGGCGGTGGCGGTCGGCGCCGACGAGGTGGCGCAGGCGTTGCGCGACGGCGCGGCGGCGCGCGGGCTGGCGGTCGAGATCGTGCGCACCGGCTCGCGCGGGATGCTGTGGCTGGAGCCGATGATCGAGGTGGAGACGCCCTCCGGGCGCATCGCCTATGGTCCGGTCGAGATAGACGATGTGGCCGCGCTGCTGGATGCGGGCCTGCTTGAGGGCGGCGCACACCCGCTGCGGCTGGACCGGCCGGAGGAGATGCCGTTCCTCGCCCGGCAGAACCGCCTGACCTTTGCCCGCTGCGGCATCGTCGACCCGCGCAGCCTGGACGACTACCTGGCGCATGGCGGCGGCAGGGGATTGGCGCGGGCGCGCGAGATCGGTCCGGCGGCGACGGTGGACGCGGTGCTGCAATCCGGCCTGCGCGGGCGCGGCGGCGCCGGGTTCCCGACCGGCATCAAGTGGAAGACGGTCGCGGCCACGCCGCCCGGCCAGCGCTACATCGTCTGCAACGCCGACGAGGGCGACAGCGGCACCTTCAGCGACCGCATGGCGATGGAGGGCGATCCGTTCGCGCTGATCGAGGGCATGGCCATCGCCGGCCTCGCCGTCGGCGCGTCGTACGGCTACGTCTATCTGCGCAGCGAATACCCGCACGCCATCGCCACGTTGAACCATGCCGTGCGTGTGGCGCGCGCCGCCGGGATGCTGGGCGAGGCATTCGACATGGAGGTGCGCGTCGGCGCCGGCGCGTATGTGTGTGGCGAGGAGACCGCGTTGCTGGAAAGCCTGGAGGGCCGGCGCGGGCAGGTGCGCGCCAAGCCGCCGCTGCCGGCGCATGTGGGATTGTTCGGCCGCCCGACCGTCATCAACAACCTCGTTACGCTGGTCTCCGTCCCCGGCATCCTGGCCGGGGGCGCGGCGGCCTACCGCGACCACGGCATGGGGCGCTCGCGCGGCACCATGCCGATCCAGTTGGCCGGCAACGTGAGGCATGGCGGGCTGTTCGAGGTGGCGTTCGGCATCACCCTGGGCGAGCTGGTCGACGAGGTCGGCGGCGGCACCGCCAGCGGCAGGCCGGTGCGCGCGGTGCAGGTCGGCGGGCCGCTGGGGGCCTATTTTCCGAGGGCGCTGTTCGACACGCCGTTCGACTACGAGGCGTTCACCGCCCGTGACGGGCTGATCGGCCATGGCGGCATCGTGGTGTTCGACGACAGCGTGGACATGGCGGAACAGGCCCGCTTCGCCATGCGGTTCTGCGCCATCGAGAGCTGCGGCAAATGCACGCCGTGCCGCATCGGCTCCACCCGAGGCGTCGAGGTGATCGAGCGGATCATGCGCGGCGAGAACGTGTCCGCCAACCGCGCGCTTCTGATCGACCTGTGCCAGACGATGAAGTTCGGCTCGCTCTGTGCGCTGGGCGGCTTCACGCCATACCCGGTGCTGTCGGCGCTGACGCATTTCCCCGAGGACTTCCTGCGTTCTCCACTCCCGCTCGCGGCGGAATAGGAACACGTCCATGTCGATGATTCACGAGACCGATTACGGCACTCCCGCATCCACGAGCACGGAGATGGTGACGCTGACCATCGACGGCGCCATCGTGCGGGTGGCCAGCGGCACCTCGGTCATGCGCGCGGCCATGGACATGGGCACGCAGATCCCAAAGCTCTGCGCCACCGACACGCTGAACGCGTTCGGCTCCTGCCGGCTGTGCCTGGTCGAGATCGAGGGCCGCGCCGGCCTGCCCGCCTCCTGCACCACGCCGGTGGCACAGGGCATGGTGGTGCGGACGCAGAACGAGCGGCTGCGGCAGGTGCGGCGGGGCGTGATGGAGCTGTATATCTCCGACCACCCGCTCGACTGCCTGACCTGTGCGGCCAATGGCGACTGCGAGTTGCAGGACATGGCCGGCGCGGTCGGCCTGCGCGACGTGCGCTATGGCATGGAAGGCGAGAACCACCTTGTCGCCACCAAGGACGAAAGCAACCCGTATTTCAGCTTCGACCCGGCCAAGTGCATCGTCTGCTCGCGCTGCGTGCGGGCGTGCGAGGAGGTGCAGGGGACGTTCGCGCTGACCATCGAGGGCCGTGGCTTCGACAGCCGCGTTTCGCCCAGCAACGGCGAGCTGTTCATGGACAGCGAGTGCGTCAGTTGCGGGGCCTGCGTGCAGGCCTGCCCGACCGCGACGCTGATCGAGAAATCGGTGATCGAGATCGGCCAGCCGGAGCATTCGGTGGTCACCACCTGCGCCTATTGCGGCGTCGGCTGTTCGTTCAAGGCCGAGATGCGCGGCGAGGAGGTGGTGCGCATGGTGCCGTGGAAGGATGGCCAGGCCAACCACGGCCATAGCTGCGTCAAGGGCCGGTTCGCCTGGGGCTACGCCACCCACCGCGACCGCGTGACGAGCCCGATGATCCGCGCCAGCATCGACGATCCATGGCGGGAGGTGAGCTGGGAGGAGGCGATCGGCCACGCCGCCAGCGAGTTCAGGCGCATCCAGGCCAAGTACGGGCGCGGCTCGGTCGGCGGCATCACATCCTCGCGCTGCACCAACGAGGAAACCTATCTGGTGCAGAAGCTGGTGCGCGCCGGCTTCGGCAACAACAACGTCGACACCTGCGCGCGGGTGTGCCACTCGCCGACCGGCTACGGCCTCAGCCAGACCTTCGGCACCTCCGCCGGCACGCAGGATTTCGACAGCATCGAGCATACCGATGTGGTGTTGCTGATCGGCGCCAACCCGACCGACGGCCATCCGGTGTTCGCCTCGCGCATGAAGAAGCGGCTGCGCGAGGGCGCGAAGCTGATCGTGGTCGACCCGCGCCGCATCGACATCGTGCGCACGCCGCATGTGGAGGCCGCCTACCACCTGCCGTTGCAGCCCGGCACCAACGTCGCCGTGCTGACCGCCATGGCGCATGTGATCGTGACGGAAGGGCTGGTCGACGAGGCGTTCGTGCGCGCCCAGTGCGACCTGGCCGCGTTCACCGCCTGGGCCGCGTTCGCCGCCGAGCCGCGCAACAGCCCGGAGGCGATGGAGGCGGTGAGCGGCGTGCCAGCCGCCGACCTGCGCGCGGCGGCACGGCTGTACGCCACCGGCGGCAATGCCGCGATCTATTACGGCCTGGGCGTCACCGAACATAGCCAGGGCACCACCACCGTCATCGCCGTCGCCAACCTGGCAATGGCCACCGGCAACATCGGCCGGCCGGGTGTCGGCGTGAACCCGCTGCGCGGCCAGAACAACGTGCAGGGCGCCTGCGACATGGGCAGCTTCCCGCACGAGCTGCCGGGCTACCGCCACATCTCCGACGACGCCGCGCGCGCCAGCTTCGAGGATCTGTGGGGCATGGCGCTGGACCGCGAACCCGGCCTGCGCATCCCCAACATGCTGGACGCGGCGGTGACCGGCAGCTTCCTCGGCCTGTATGTGCAGGGCGAGGACATCGTGCAGTCGGACCCCGATACCCACCACGTCACCGCTGGGCTGCGCGCGATGGAGTGCGTGGTGGTGCAGGACCTGTTCCTGAACGAGACCGCCAACTACGCGCATGTGTTCCTGCCCGGCTCGACCTTCCTGGAACGCGACGGCACCTTCACCAATGCGGAGCGGCGCATCCAGCGCATCCGCCGGGTGATGGCGCCGCGCGCCGGGCTGGCGGATTGGGAGGTGACGGTGCGGCTGGGCCAGGCGATGGGGGTCGCCATGGACTACGCGGCGCCATCCGCCATCATGGACGAGATCGCGGCGCTGACGCCCAGTTTCGCCGGCGTGTCGTATGCGCGACTGGACGAACTCGGCTCCATACAGTGGCCGTGCAACGAGGCGGCGCCGGCGGGGACGCCGATCATGCACATCGACCGCTTCGTGCGTGGCGCCGGGCGGTTCATGATCACCGAGTACCTGCCGACCGAGGAGCGCAGCAACCGCCGCTTTCCCCTGCTGCTCACCACCGGGCGCATCCTCAGCCAGTACAACGTCGGCGCGCAGACGCGGCGGACCGAGAACGTGCAGTGGCATCAGGAGGACCGGCTGGAGATCAACCCGAGCGATGCCGAGTTCCGCGGCATCCGCGACGGCGACTGGGTGCGCCTCGCGAGCCGGGCGGGCGAGACCTCGCTGCGCGCGTCGATCACCGACCGGGTGGCGTCGGGGGTGGTATACACCACATTCCACCATCCGGTGACGCAGGCCAACGTCATCACCACCGACTATTCGGACTGGGCCACCAACTGTCCCGAATACAAGGTGACGGCGGTGCAGGTGACGCCATCGAACGGGCCGAGCGACTGGCAGGCGGAGTACGCGCGGCACAGTGCCGCCAGCCGCCGCATCCTGGCCGACGCGGCGGACTGATGCAGCCGTTCGTCACCGCACAGCCGCAGGTCTGGCGCCATGGCGGATTGGCCGCCGCGCGGACGCGGGCATTGCCGGAAGAGACGGCGCTGGCGCTGACCTACAACCGCGAGACCTACGCGGTGATGATGGGCACGCCAGCCAACCTTGAGGATTTTGCCGTAGGCTTCAGCATCACCGAGGGCGTGGTCGATGCCGCCGCCGAGATCGACGAGATCGCGGTGGTCGAAGCGCCCGGCGGCATCGAGCTGCGCATGTGGCTGGCGCCGGAGCGGGTCGAGGCTATGCAGGCGCGGCGGCGGCGCATCAACGGCCCGACCGGCTGCGGCCTGTGCGGCATCGACAGCCTGGCGGAGGCGGTGCGGCCGCCGCGCCGCGTGGCCGCGAATGCCCGCTTCACGCCGCAGCAGATCGTTGTGGCGCAGCGGGAGATGGAGGCGCTGCAGCCGCTGGGCGCCGTCACCCGCGCCGTCCACGCGGCGGCGCTGTGGCACCCGGCGCGCGGCATGCTGCATGTGCGCGAGGATGTGGGTCGGCACAACGCGCTCGACAAACTGGTGGGTGCTGCGATACGCGCCGGCGACGACGCGGGCGAGTGCCTGCTTCTGCTCAGCAGCCGGGTGTCGATCGAGATGGTGCAGAAGGCGTGCGTGCTGGGCGCGCCGGTGCTGGTGGCGATCTCCGCCCCGACCGCGCACGCGGTGCGCCTCGCGGAGGTGGCTGGCCTGACGCTGGTCGCCATCGCCCGCGCCGACGGGTTCGAGGTGTTCGCCGGCGCCGACCGGATCATTGCGGAGACGCGCGCCGATGTTGCCTGACCGCCTGGTGAGCATGGCCAACCAGATCGGCCAGTTCTTCGCGGCCCAGGACAGCGGCGGCAGCGGCGGCGACGCGGCGGCGGAGGGCATCGCCGACCATCTGCGCCGGTTCTGGGACCCGCGCATGCGCGAGGCGATCGTGGCGCATCTGCGCGACGGCGGCACGGGCCTCGACCCATTGCCCCGCGCGGCGGTGGCATTGCTTGCGGCAGGCCCGCCGGTCTATGCCGGTTCTAACACAACCGCCGGGTAGGAAAACCGTCCATGGACGTTCGCGCCGCCGTCGCCTTCGAGGCTGGCCAACCGCTCCGCATCGAGACCGTGCAACTCGAAGGCCCGCGCGAGGGCGAGGTGCTGGTCGAGATCAAGGCAACCGGCATCTGCCACACCGACAAATACACGCTGTCGGGCGCCGACCCGGAGGGGCTGTTCCCCGCCATCCTCGGCCATGAGGGCGCCGGCGTGGTGGTCGAGGTCGGACCGGGCGTGACCTCGCTGCGCGCGGGAGACCATGTGATCCCGCTGTACACGCCGGAATGCCGCGAGTGCGACTACTGCCTCAGCCGCAAGACCAACCTGTGCCAGAAGATCCGCGCCACCCAGGGCCGCGGCGTGATGCCGGACGGCAGCAGCCGGTTCTCGTTCGCGGGCAAGCCGCTGCTGCACTACATGGGCTGCTCGACCTTCGCCAACTACACCGTGCTGCCGGAGATTTCGCTGGCGAAGGTGCGGGAGGACGCGCCATTCGACAAGATCTGCTACATCGGCTGCGGCGTCACCACCGGCATCGGCGCGGTGCTGTTCACCGCGAAGGTCGAGGTGGGATCGACGGTGGTCGTGTTCGGCCTCGGCGGCATCGGCCTTAATGTGGTGCAGGGCGCCCGCATGGCCGGGGCCGACATGATTGTCGGCGTGGACCTGAACCCGGAACGCGAGGCGTTGGCGCGCAGGTTCGGGCTGACCCATTTCGTCAACCCAAAGGATGTGGCTGGCGATATCGTTGGCCACTTGGTCGAGCTGACGCGCGGCGGCGCCGATTACAGCTTCGAGTGCGTCGGCAACCCCACGCTGATGCGTCAGGCTTTGGAATGCGCGCACAAGGGTTGGGGCGTGTCCACCATCATCGGCGTGGCGGCCGCGGGTCAGGAGATTTCGACCCGCCCGTTCCAGCTTGTGACCGGCCGCCGCTGGATCGGCTCGGCATTCGGCGGTGCCCGCGGGCGGACCGACGTGCCGAAGATCGTCGACTGGTACATGGACGGGAAGATCAACATCGATGACCTCATCACCCACACGTTGCCGCTGGAGCGGATCAACGAGGGCTTCGACCTGATGGCGCGTGGCGAGTCGATCCGCAGCGTCGTGGTTTATTGATCTCACCGCCACTTGCGGAAATCACCGCCGCCCCTGTCCTCCAGCAACTGATCTAATTGGCGACCAAGGGAGCGATAGCAAGAATGGACTCGGCTTCAGAGATAACGACAGGAGTCCGTAGCGGATTCCTGGATCGCGAGCGCATCGTCGCGCGGGCCGGGTTCAACCGTTGGCTGGTGCCGCCAGCGGCTTTGGCGATCCACCTTTGCATCGGCATGGCATATGGCTTCAGCGTATTCTGGTTGCCGCTCTCGCGTGCGGTCGGCATCGGCAAGCCGGTGGCCTGTGCGGCACCCGGTTTTTGGACCGCGCTGACCGCCACAGCCTGCGACTGGCGCGTGGTCGATCTTGGCTGGACCTACTCGCTGTTCTTCGTGGTGCTCGGCTCGGCGGCGGCAATCTGGGGCGGCTGGCTGGAGCGCGCGGGGCCGCGCCAGGCCGGCGTCGTCGCCGCGTTCGCGTGGTGCGGCGGCATGGCGATGTTCGCGCTTGGTGTCCATGTGCATCAGTTGTGGCTGATGCTGGCGGGCGCGGCGCTGGGCGGCGTCGGGCTGGGGCTGGGCTACATCTCGCCCGTCTCCACCCTGATCAAGTGGTTCCCCGACCGGCGCGGCATGGCCACCGGCATGGCGATCATGGGGTTCGGCGGCGGCGCCGTCATCGGCGGACCGCTGGCCAACCTGCTGGTCGCGCATTTCGCCACCCCCACCGATGTCGGCGTGTGGCCGGCGGTGCTGGTGCTGGCGGCGATCTACTTCGTGTTCATGATTGGCGGTGCATTGTCCTACCGCGTGCCGCCGGCCCATTGGCGGCCGGATGGCTGGACGCCGCCGACACCCCATGCGGGCGGGCTGGTGGCGCAGGGCCATGTGCATCTGCGCGACGCTCACAGGACGCCGCAGTTCTGGCTGCTGTGGTTGATGCTGTGCCTCAACGTCAGTGCCACCATCGGCGTCATCGGCGTCGCCTCGCCGATGTTGCAGGAGATTTTCAGCGGGTCGCTGGTCGGCCGTCCGGAGGTGACGTTCACGGCGCTCGACCCGGGCCAAAAGGCGGCGGTGGCGGCGATCGGCGCCGGCTTCGTCGGCCTGCTCAGCCTGTTCAACATCGGCGGCCGCTTCGCATGGGCATCGCTGTCGGACCGGATCGGCCGGCGGGCCACGTTCTTCTGCTTCTTCCTGATCGGTGCTGTGTTGTACGCGGCGATGCCGTGGGCGGCGCATAGCGGCGGGCGGGCGCTGTTCCTGGCCTTCTTCTGCGTCATAGCCTCGATGTATGGCGGCGGCTTCGCCACCATCCCGGCCTATCTCGCCGACCTGTTCGGCACCCAGTTCGTGGGCGCCATCCATGGCCGGCTGCTGACCGCGTGGTCGACCGCCGGCGTGGTCGGGCCGTTGCTGTTCAACTCGGTGCGCGATGCGCAGATCGGCGCCGGCGTCGCGCGCGACCATGTGTATGACAATGCCTTGTACGTTGCGGCGGCTTTCCTGGTGGTGGGCGCAATTGCCAACCTGCTGGTCCGCCCGGTGGCGCGCGCCTGGTTCATGAGCGCCGACGACCTCGCCAGCCTCAACCACGCCGGGCTGTCCACGCCCGGCAGCTTCGGCATCGGGCGGGGCGGCCTCACCATGGCGTTGATCCTGCCCTGGGCGGCGGTCGGCCTGCCGCTGGCGTGGGGCGTGTGGGTCACGTTGCAGAAGGCGGTGATCCTGTTCGGCTGAGTGGCGCTGACACTTTGTTAACCACCACGGCGGCAGGTTGACGCCGCCCTGGTGGGACGGACGATGCGCGTGGATTGGGACGAGACTGTGCCGAGCCTATGCCCCGACTGCCAGCCGCCGCTGGTCGAGGGCGTGGCGCGGCTGACGGCGATGGCGTTTGCCGGGGCGGGCACGGCGGCCCTGCTGGACCATATCGCGCATAGTGGGAGCCGCGCCGCCGCGTACGGGCATGATGCGGCCATCGCCCACCAACTCGGCTTCCGCCGGGCGGAGGGACTGGCGTT
>JAYTQW010000302.1:0-3153 GCA_043746535.1 Rhodospirillales bacterium | reverse complement strand
CGTCGTCGAACAGCGTTGCCGGCGCGAACAGTGCCGCATACGCGCCGGGAGCGAGCGGCGCGCCGCTGCTGTGGTTGCCGGTCAGCGCGTTGTGCGCGTGGCCCACCAACGTGACGGCGCCGGGTGCCGCGCAACGCCGCATCTGGGCGGCCACATGCGGCTTGGCGGGCAGGAAGTAGAAGGCATCGTGACAGAACACGAGGTCGGCGTCGCCCGCCGGCAGCGGCCAGTCGTGAGCGGCATCGCAGCAGATGAGCGTCGCGTCCGCCGCCACCCAATGCCGCGCCAGCCAGAGCTTCGACCACACCACGTCGATCCCGGTGACCTGGGCCGCGTGAGGGGCGAAGGCGCGCAGGAACTGGCCAGTGCCGCAGGCCACTTCCAGCACGCGCGGCGGATGCCCCGGCCAGTAGGTATCGGCCAATGCCAGGCCGGAAAGGAAGGTTGGGTCCGACCAGCGATGCGCCAGGTAGTCGGCGACCGGCCCGAACGCCAGCAGCCGCATCGCCTCGCGGAACGAGAGCCGGTCCCGTTCGGCGACCAGCCGGCGCAGGTCCGCCTCGACCGGACCCGGACCCGAGGCCCAGTCGTCACGGTCACGCAGGAGGCAGGCCGTGGCGCCCGCCGGATCGCCGGCATCGAGCCGTGCCAGCGCCGTTGTGGCCAGTTGCTCGCGCCCGGCGCGCAGGAAGGCGATGTCGTCGATCACCGGCCAACGCTCGCCGGGAGCCACCAGCGCGTGGCCATCGCGCGCCAGGACCGCGCCGGTGACCGGGCTGCGCAGCCTCATGGCATCAGGCCCAGGTCGCGCAGCAGGCCCTTCTGAAACGCCTGCAACGGGCCGGCATGCACGAGGTCGAGGTCCACCAGCGCCGCTCGCGCCGTGAACGCCGCCGCGCGCGCGTGGTAGTGCACCTGCTGCACGCGGTCGATCGCATCGGCGGCGTTGAACGCGCGGCCATCCGCCGTCGCCGCGTCCCCCACCAGCAGCAGCGCATCGCGGACCCATGCCGCGAAGTCCGGCGCCAGGGTGGCGATCTCCGCCGCGACCAGCCGGCCCATCAGCGGTTCGAGCGATGGCCCAAGCAACATCTCCCCGGCAAAGCCGCTATCCGGGAGACGCGCGTTGTGCAGGTGATGTGCCAGGCCCGCCAGGAAGACGCGGCCCTCGTCTGCCCCGGTCGACCGGGCGATCAGGACGGCGATGACGGCCACGGCGAGGCAATGGTCGCCATGGCTCTCGGCCGGCTCCAGGATCATGCGAGGCATGTTCGGCGCGGTCGCCCCCGCGCGCGGCTGCCGACAGAGCTGGGCCACGAACGCCGGCGCGGGCGCGAAAGTCAATCGCGAGACGACAGGCCGCTGGGCACCCACCGCCGAGCGGGCGGCGTCGAGCACCGCATCGATTTCAGGGCTTGCCAAGCCGAACGCGGCCAGCGACTCCGCATCCACGGCACCGAGCCGGCTGGCGATCAACGCCCGGTCGGCGATATCCGCCGCAACCGCCGCCAGGGGCGACCCACCCACCAGCGCCGACCAGGCCCGGGTGAACAGGTGGTCGGCGAAACTCCCGGCGAGATGCGCGGCGCGCAGGCGCTTCAACTCACCGAGTTCGGCCGCCATAGTGGCGACCGCAGCCAAGCCGGTGCCAGCCTGATCGTGAGGGGCATTTGCCACCATATTCAAAAGCTGCACCAGCACACACGCCAATCGTTCCAACCACGACAGGAGTTAGGACGGGACGCGGACTTGCTAAGCGTCCGTCGGCCATCACGAAACTGCGAGCATGGACCGTCATCCATACCACTCACCGCAGGCTTTTCAGGTGACAAGGGCCGGACTGGACGGCAACGATTATCGATTACACATCGTTGTTGCGGCTTCTACATTCCGAAAGGGGACACAATGCGCTTTGCTTATGGTGCGTGCAGCCAGCGGAACCGCCAAACAATTTTGGCGCGGTTCAAGGCTTGATGTCTCCCAAGGCTTGGCGTTCCCGAGGCTCAAGACTCAATCAGCACCATCCTTGGATGAGGGTGGCGATGGCGACGGCTGAAGCGAAGTTGCGCGCGAGCTTGTCGCAGCGGTGTGGACGCTCGTCAGTCCTTCCGCTGCCTACTTCGCCAACGTGCCCGGCGGTTTGACGGGGTGACGCAGTCCAAGGTTCTGTTTGGCGGGAATGGAAAGCATGCAGATTTTCATTGCTTCGTGGCACAGCCTCAGGTCGGGATCGCTCGTCGCTCATGCCCGCCGCAACGCGGACGGATTGGTACGGCCGACCAGTTGCCGCATGAATGCGACAGCCGCGGCGGTGCACGCTGCCGCTGCGCCCATGACGAGGACCAGGTAGAGCCAAGGCACCGCCAGGGTCTCCGGCGGCGGGTCGAACACCCCGCTCAGCAGACGCACGAGGACCTCGGCCACAGCGAAGCCGGTTGCCGTTCCGAACAGCGCGCCGATGCCCACGATCAGCAAGGCCTCGCTCCAGAGAAAGGCGCCGAGCTGCCACGGCCTGGCGCCCAGGGCGGTCAGGATGGTGAAGCCGCGCCGGCGCTCGACCAGGCCCAGGGTCAGGATCAGTCCGCTGACACCTGCGATCATCAGCACCGCAAAGCCCAGCTCCAGCGCGGTGAGGCCGCGCAGGTCCACGGCGGTGAGGCCGGATGAAATCAGCCGCTGCGCTTGCCCCAGCGTGGTGACGGTGACTCCGGCCATGGACGCGGTAAGCCTGCGCGCGCCTGTCGCGACAGCCTCGCCGCCGCCTCCGGTGCGCAGCAGCACGACTTCGGCGGCACTGGCTCCGGTGGCCTGGCCGACATAGGCGGCATTTGCCACCAGGAACGAGTCCTTGGGCGCGGTCGGAAACTCGCGCGCGATGCCGACATAGTGGAACGGCACCACGTGGAAGGTGTGGTCGGCGGCGTTCTGTAGCCGCAGGTTCAGTTGGTCGCCAGGCTGCAACTGGAAATCGGTGACCGTTTCCTGCGCCACCAGGACGGCGTCTGGCCGGGAAGCCAGCCGCGCCATCATCTGACGGGCGGTGCCGCCGGTGAAATAGGCGTCCGCCAGCGGCGTTGCCCGACCGATGCGTGACGGATCGATGCCGTAGATGTCCTGAAGGTCGTGGCCGACATAGGCGTATCGATGCATCAT
>JAYTQW010000301.1:0-8493 GCA_043746535.1 Rhodospirillales bacterium | reverse complement strand
GCAATTCTGCGCGGCCCATCCGGCGGTGGCGGCGGTGATCCCGGGCGCGCAGACCACCGGTGAGCTGGAGCAGAACGTGGCGATGATGGCGCAGCCGATCCCGGCGGCGTTGTGGGCGGAGCTGAAGGCGACGGGATTGTTGCCGGAGGCGGCGCCGACGCCGTGATCGCCTCGCCTATGGCGGCGGATGCCGGGACCTGGGATGCAAACCAGGCCCATCCAGCCGCGTTTGCTCCTGACGTCGGTCGATTTCTTACTTGCGGAACAGCCGGGAGGACATCGTGCAAAGACAAGCCGTTTCTCGCCGTGGCGGATTGCTGCTCGCCGTTATACTGGTGGCGAGCGCGCTTGGTGGCTGCGCGGAGCCGACCGCCGGCTATGGCGTCGCGGCCACGCCCTATGCGCCGGCCGAGATCGGTCCTGGCTACTACGACAACTACTACAACAATGGCTTGCGCTACGACCCGGGGTTCGAGGGGCAGCAATTCCGGGACAACCGGTATCAGTACCGGCCCGATTACGGCCGTCGCGAGGCTTACGGCCGGCAAGAGGATTATGGCCGGCGCGACTCAGGCAACCGTGAGAATGGCGGAAGGGCACAGCCCGGCGGCCAGCCGATCCCATTCATTCCCAACGACAGCCGTGACAACAGTCTCGCCGGGCCCAACCCTGGACCACGTGGCCAATAAGCGTCAGCCAGCCTCCGGCTCGAACCGCATCGCCGCGCCGTTCATGCAAAACCGCTCGCCGGTCGGCTCCGGGCCGTCCGGGAACACATGGCCGAGATGGCCCTGGCAGCGCGCGCAATGGACCTCGGTGCGGGTGCTGAAGAAGCTGCGGTCGACCGAGGTCTCCACCGCACCCTCCAGCGGCGCGGAGAAGCTGGGCCAGCCGGTGCCACTCTCGTATTTGGTGTCGGAGGGGAACAGCGCCTGCCCGCAGCCGGCGCAGACGAACCGGCCCTCGCGCTTTTCGGCGTTCAAGGGGCTGGTGCCGGCGCGTTCGGTGCCGTGCTTGCGCAACACCTGGTACTGCTCCGGGGTCAGTTCCGCCTTCCAGTCGGCGTCGGTCTTGGCGGCGATGTCGCTCATGTAGTGGTTCTCCTTGGGCACTCGCCCTCATGTGGGCAGGGCGTGGTAGCATCGCAACATGCTGCGCACCCTGGTTGTCCTGCTGGCCGCCGCCGCCGTCGCCGTGCCGCTGTCGCGTCGCGCGGGCTTCGGCAGCGTGCTCGGCTACCTGCTGGCCGGCGTGGTGATTGGCCCGCACGGCGCGGGCCTCATCACCGATCTGGGCCAGATCGAAAGCGTCTCGGCGTTCGGCGTGGTCATGCTGCTGTTCCTGATCGGCCTGGAGCTGCGCCCGGCGCGGCTTTGGGTGATGCGCCGGACGGTGCTGGGCTTCGGCGCCGCGCAGTTGCTGGTAAGTGCTGCGGTACTGGCGGGCCTCGCCAGCCTGGCTGGAGCCGGCCGGTCCGGGGCGCTGGTGATCGGCCTCGGCCTGGCGCTCTCGTCCACCGCCATCGTGCTGCCGATGCTGGGCGAGCGCGACCTGCTCGGCGTGCGGTCCGGGCGCGACGCCTTCGCCGTGCTGCTGTTCCAGGATATCGCCTTCATCCCGCTGGTCGCCCTGATGCCGCTGCTGGCGTCGGAGATGCTGCCGATCAACCTGCCGTGGAACCGCTTCGCCATCGGCCTCGGCGCGGTCGCGGCGATCCTGCTGGGCGGCCGCTACGTGCTGCCGCGCGCATTCCGGCTGGTCGGCGGCGCGCGGGTGCCGGAAGTGTTCACCACCCTCGCCCTGCTCACCGTCGTCGGCACCGCCGCCATCGCCGACTATGCCGGGCTGTCGATGTCGCTGGGCGCCTTCATCGCCGGCGTGCTGTTCAGCGAAAGCGAGTTCCGCCACGAGTTGCAGGCCGACATCGAGCCGTTCGAGGGGCTGCTGCTCGGCTTCTTCTTCATCTCGGTCGGCATGTCGGCCAACCTGCCGCTGGCGGCGCAGCGCCCGGCGTTGATCGCCGCCGCCGTGCTGGCGCTGCTGGCGGCCAAGATCGTCGTCCTGTTCGCCGTAGCGCGCATCGGCGGGCGCGGCACGGCGCAGGCGCTGCGGCTGGCGGCGGCGCTGCCGCAGGCCAGCGAGTTCAGCTTCGTGCTGTTCGCCGCCGCCGTCGCCGACGGCACGCTCGACCGCGCCAGCGCCGAGGCGGCGACGCTGGTGGTGGCGCTGTCGATGGCGGCGACGCCCCTGCTGTTCGCGGCGTCCGAGCGGTTCCTGATCCCGCGCCTGAGTGTCCGCCAGGAGCCGGCGTACGACGCCATCAGCGGCAATGCCCCCGTCATCATCTGCGGCTTCGGGCGCATGGGCCAGGTGGTCGGGCGCGTGCTGCGAATGCAGCGCATCCCGTTCACGGCGCTGGAGGGCGACGCGGCGCAGGTCGAGGTGGTGCGCCAGTTCGGGGCAAAGGTGTTCTACGGCAACCCCGCCCGCCCCGACGTGCTGCGTGCCGCCGGGGCGGAGACGGCGCGGCTGCTGGTGGTGACGCTGGACCGGGCCGAGGAGAACCTGCTGGTGGTGGAAATGGCCCGACGCCACTTCCCGCATCTGCTGGTCGTGGCGCGCGCGCGCAACCGCCGGCACGCGCATCTGCTGATGGATCGCGGCATCGAGCGGATCGTGCGCGAGACCTTCCATTCCAGCCTGAAGCTGGCCGAGGAGTCGCTGCTGGCGCTCGACCTGCCGGGGCCGCACGCGCGGCAGGCAGTCGAGTTGTTCCGCCTGCATGACGAGAAGCTGCTGCGCGACACCCATGCGATCTACCAGGACGACGCGCAGATGATCCAGACGGCGAAGCAGGCGGCGGTCGAACTGCGCGAGTTGTTCGAGGCCGACCAGCCGGCCGGCGCGCCCTCGCCCTCGCTTGGCCGCGTCCAGTGATCGCCGCCGTCGTGGGCGCCGGCCCGGCCGGGCTGATGGCGGCCGAGGTGCTGGCCGTGGCCGGCGTGGCCGTCACCGTGTTCGACCGGATGCCCTCGCCCGGACGCAAGCTGCTGATGGCGGGACGCGGCGGCCTCAACCTCACCCATAGCGAGCCGCAGGCGGCGCTGTTGGGCCGCTATGGCCCGGCGCAAGGCTGGGTCGGTCCCGCCGTCGACGGCTTCACGCCGCGAGACCTGGTGGCGTGGTGCGAGGCGCTGGGGCAGCCGACCTTCGTCGGATCGAGCGGACGCATCTTCCCGCGCGCGATGAAGGCCTCGCCGCTGCTGCGGGCCTGGCTGGCGCGGCTGTCCGGCCTGGGCGTGCGGATGGCGATGCGGCGGCGCTGGGACGGCTGGGGCGCGGACGGCGCGCTGCGGTTCGACGGCGGCGCCACCACGCTGCGGGCGGATGCGGTCGTGCTGGCGCTGGGCGGCGCGTCGTGGCCACGGCTGGGCAGCGACGGACGCTGGCCCAATTTGCTGCCGGAGGTGGCGGTGGCCCCGCTGGTCCCGGCCAACTGCGGCTTCACCGTGGACTGGTCGCAGCAGTTCCGCGCGCGGTTCGCGGGCGTGGCGCTGAAGCGGCTGGCCGTAGCACATGGCGAGCGAACGGTACGCGGCGAGGCGATGGTGACCGAGGCGGGCATCGAGGGCGGCGTCATCTACGCGCTCTCGGCGGCCTTGCGCTCGGCGGTGGCGACCGACGGCGCGGCGCGGATCGGCATCGACCTGCGCCCCGACCTGGACCACGCGGCCCTGGGCCGGGCGATGGGATCGGACCGGGGTAGCCAGTCGCTGTCCACCTACCTGCGCAAGGCAGCCGGGCTGGCGCCGGTCGCGGTCGGGCTGGTGCAGGAGGCGTTGCATGACGGCCAGCCGCACGGCGACCTGGTGGCGCTGATCAAGGCGGTGCCGCTGCGCCTGCTGGCCCCGTTCGCGCTGGACCGCGCCATCTCCACCGCCGGCGGGGTGACGGCAGGGGCACTCGACGGGCGTTTCATGCTGCGCGCTTGTCCCGGCGTGTTCGCCGCCGGCGAGATGCTGGACTGGGAGGCGCCCACCGGCGGCTACCTGCTGCAAGGCGCGTTCAGCACCGGCCACGCGGCCGGCCACGGCGCGCTGGCGTGGCTGCGGGAGCGGTCGGCATGACCGACGCGCGCATGAGCGATGACGCGCCTATCGTCGTCCGCCCCATCGTCGTCCGCACCGGTCATATCGTCAGCCTGAGCATGTTCGAGGTGGCGTTCTCCATCGACCTGGTTGCCGCCGAGGCGCTGTGGACCCGCCACTCCGCCGGGCGCACCGCGCGCTCGCGGCTGTCCGGCACGCTGCCGAAGGCGATGGCGTTCGGGGTGCCGCCGCTGGCGATCTCGCTGGAGCCGGTGACGATCGAGCTGGACGGCGTGCCGATGGATGTCGCCATGACCGCGCGGCTGCACGATTTCGGCGTGGTCAGCCTGGCGTTGCGCATCCCGGTCAGCAACCAGGCCTGGCCGGAGTTCGAGACGCTGCTGAACGCGCTCGACCGAGCCGTGGGCGCCCGCACCGAACCGGCGGCGGCGGAACGCACGCGCATGTGGGGCCGCGTGCTGGACCAGTTGCGCACGGTGATGGGTCCGGCGATGAGCCGTCCGTTCGCCTCGCCGCTGGAGGAGGACTACCTGTTCGCGGTGGTCCATGCCTTCGAGCAGCCGATGGACGCCGCCGGCGTGCTGTCGCGCATCGACCTGGTGCCGCTGCTGTCCGGTGAGCGCCGGGCACTGTCGGAGGGCGCGCGGCAGGACATTTTGCGGCAGCGGTTCAGCTACTACACCGACGACCTGGTGGTGCTGACCTGGGACCGCGCCTTCATCTTCGAGCCGCGCGGCGACTCCGATGTCACCGACGTGCTGGAGATCGCCAACGCGCAGTTGCTGGAGATGCGTTATTACGATGAATTGCTCGATGACGAGTTGCCGCGCATGTACGATCTGGTCGAGGGCACGCGCCGGGGCCTGAACGTGTTCGCGGCGCGGCGCTACGCCACCCTGGCACGACGGCTGACGACGCTGGTGGCGGAGGTCACGGAGTTGACGGAGAAGGTCGACAACGCGCTGCAAGTCACTGAGGACGTGTATCTTGCCCGCATCTATGCGTCGGCGCTCGATCTGTTCCGGGTGCGCCTGGTCAGCGCCGCCGTGGAGCGTAAGCTGTCGATCATCCGCGACACCTACGCGGCCTTGTACGACGAGGCGAGCGGCGCCCGCTCCGAGGCGCTCGAGGTGGCGATCGTGGTGTTGATCGTCATCGAGCTGGTGCTGGCCCTGCTGCGGCACTGACCTGCGTCGCGCGCACTTGCCGCAACCTGGCCGTCGCCCGACGTTCCACTATCCACGCACCTTGCATAAGGTGGTCGAGCACGAGAAGGACGGCATGTTTTACCAGTTGCACGAGTGGCAGGTCGCAAGTCTCGCCCCAGCCCGCCTGTTCGCCACCAGCGCGCTGTCGCTGCTCGAAGCCCCCTGCAACCCGATCCGCCCCACCCCGGCCGGCCGCTGGACGGCGGCGATGCTGAACCATTTCGAGCACGGCACCCGCCAGTTCGGTAAACCGGCGTTCGGGCTGCGCGAGACCCGCATCGACGGCGAGGCGGTCGCGGTGACGGAGGAGGTCGCGCTCCGCCATGCCTGGTACGACCTGCTGCACTTCCGGCGCGACGGCGAGCGTCCGAACGACCGCAAGGTGTTGCTGGTGGCGCCGATGTCCGGCCACTACGCGACGCTGCTGCGCGGCACCGTCGAGGCGTTCCTGCCCGACCACGACGTGTACGTGACCGACTGGCACGACGGCCGCGCCATCCCGGCCTGGGCCGAGGGCTTCGGCCTGGACGACTACATCGACGCCATCGTCGACATGGTCCACCTGATCGGCCCCGACGTGCATCTGGTCGCGGTGTGCCAGCCGGCGGTGCCGGTGCTGGCGGCGGCGGCCCTGATGAACGCCAACACGCCGGACGCTGCGATGCGCAGCATGACGCTGATCGGCGGCCCGATCGACACCCGCGAGGCGCCGACGGCGGTCAACGACTTCGCCAAGAAGCACGACCTCGACTGGTTCCGCCGCAACGTCATCCACAACGTGCCGCTGGGCCATCCCGGCTTCATGCGCCCGGTCTATCCGGGCTTCCTGCAACTGGCGGGCTTCATGGCGATGAACCTCGACCGCCACATCGACGCGCACTGGCAGATGTTCATGCACCTGGTCGACGGCGACGGCGAGCCGCTGGCCTCCAAGCGCGCCTTCTACGAGGAGTACCGCGCGGTCATGGACATGCCGGCGGAGTTCTTCCTGGAGACGATCCACGCGGTGTTCCACGAACACCTGCTGCCGCGCGGCCTGTTGCTGCACCGGGGCGAGCGGGTGGCACCGGAGGCGATCACCCGCACCGCGATGTTCACCATCGAGGGCGAGCGCGACGACATTTCCGGCATCGGCCAGACCCGCGCCGCGCACGCGCTGACCACCAACCTGCCGGAGGCGATGCGCGATCACCTGGAGCAGAAGGAGGTCGGCCATTACGGCCTGTTCAACGGCCGCCGGTTCCGCGAGCTGATCGCCCCGCGCATCAAGGCGTTCATGGCCGCGCACGGCTGATGAGTTCGCCCGCGCTGATAGTCATCGACGTGCAGCGGGCCTTCGACGAGTGGGAGGCGGCCGGCCAGCGGCGCAACAACCCCGACGCGATCCACCGTATCGCGGACCTGCTGGCCGCCTTCCGGCAGGCCGGCGCGCCCATCTTCCACGTCCGCCACGAGGGCACCCGCCCCGGCTCCTCGTTCCTGCCGGGAGGCACCGGCTTTGCGGTCAGGCCGGAGGCGCGTGAGGCGCCGGGTGAGCCGGTCCTGGTAAAACGGGTGAACAGCGCCTTCATCGGCACCGATTTGGAGAGCCGCTTGCGAATGGCGGGCATCCAGCGACTCGTCATCTGTGGCGTCACGACGAACCACTGTGTCGAGACGACGACCAGGATGGCCGGAAACCTAGGCTTCGATGTCAGCCTCGCGCGTGACGCCACCTGGACGTTCGACCGGACGGGGCCTGGCGGCGACCGGCATGCGGCCGAGGACATCCATGCGATGAGCCTGGCGAACCTGCACGACGAGTTCGCCCGTATCGTCTGGACGGCGGAGATCGTCGAGGCCTTGCTGACGAAATGACGCGGCATCCAGCCGGACGATGTTGCGGCGGAAGATGCCGGGTGCAGGATTTGAACCCGCGACCTTCGGTTTACAAAACCGCTGCACTACCACTGTGCTAACCCGGCATCGCGAAGCCGTGCCCTTTTAGCCATGGCCCGGCGCGATCCGCAACCGCATCGCCGGGCGGCGGTTGCGCGGAAATATTTTGTCTTTCCGTGAACATCACGAACTGGCCCCGCGTTGCACTTGCGAAGCCGGTCATCGCGATCGGCCAACGAGCGAGGAAACCACATGAGGCATACCAGCACATTTGCGGCCGCCGCTCTGATCGGCCTGTTCTCCGCGACCGGCGCCGGCCTGAACCCGGCCGGCCTGAACCCGGTCACACGGGTCGCGGCACCCGAAACCGGCCCCTGCGCCCGCGCCGTGCCCGGCCAGCCGGCCACCGTGACCGGGGCCACCTCGCCCGGCGCCGGCAGCTCGACATGCGCCGACCCCACCTCCGGCGGCGGGCAGAACGGCGCGTCCGGGACCGGCGTCAACAATGGCGGCCAGGGCGGCGTCTCCACCGGCGGCGGGGCTGCCGGCAACGGCGCCGCCGGCAGCAGCACCAGCACCACCGGCGCCGGCACCACCAGCGGCAACGGCGCCAATGGCTCGACCAGCAATACCGGCGCTTCCGGCAATGCGGCTGGCGGCGCGGGCGGCGCGGGCTCCACCGGCGGCGCACCGGGCGGTGCCGCGAACGGTGGCGCCGCTGGCACCGCGGGTGGCGGGGCCAGCCACAACGGCACCTCTAAGTAGGCTGCGGCGCTCGCCCGGCTGCGGGCATGGCCCGGCTGCGACCATCGCGAGGTCGCAGCCGGGCCAGTGCCGTGCGGCCGGCCCGCTTGCGGCGGCGCCCGGCAGCGGCGATGCTCGGGCAACAGCGGGATCGCGTCCTTGAAGATCATCGTCCTCGGCGCCGGCGTCGTCGGCGTCACCAGCGCCTACTACCTCGCCCGTCGCGGCCATGAGGTCAGCGTGCTGGACCGGCAGCCGGCGGCGGGGATGGAGACCAGCTTCGCCAATGCCGGCCAGGTTTCGCCCGGCTACTCGGCGCCCTGGGCCGGGCCGGGCATCCCGGTGAAGGCGGTCAAGTGGATGCTGATGACGCATCGCCCGCTGGTGATCCGCCCGCTGCTCGACCCGTTCATGTGGCGCTGGATGAGCCTGATGCTGCGCAACTGCACCGAGGCCGCGTACCACACCAACAAGGCGCGGATGGTGCGGCTGGCGGAGTATTCGCGCGACTGCCTGCGCCAACTGCGCGCCGACACCGCCATCGGCTACGACGA
>JAYTQW010000300.1:0-7097 GCA_043746535.1 Rhodospirillales bacterium | reverse complement strand
TCGGCGCATATCGGGGTGTTGGAGCATCTGACGACCGACTGCCGTGCCTACAATCTCGGCACCGGCACCGGCAACTCGGTCATGGACGTGGTGCGCTCGGTCGAGCGGGTCAGTGGGCACGTGGTTCCATTGCGCATCGAGGCGAGGCGGCCGGGCGATCCGGCGATCCTGGTGGCATCGTCGAAACGTATTGCCCGCGAGGTCAACTGGCGGCCCCGCTTCGTTACCTTGGATGACATCGTGGCGACGGCCTTCGCCTGGCGCGAGCGGCATCCGAATGGCTATGCGGCCTGAGTGCCTTGTCGGCGCTGACAATGCGAAGATCACAAGACCGTCAAGCCCTGCGCGTCACTTACTCCAAACATCGAGTTGCGTTGACGCTGTTGTATCGTTGCGTTTACACACCTTCAGCGTCGGCCAGCATCCGGCTGTCAAGTCCGAACCGATTGTGTCCCAGCCTGGCGTTTGGCGGCATATCGCAATCGGTAGGCGTCGTCGTCTGAGACGTCCAGCCTGAAACGCCGAGCGCGGGATCCACCATGCACGCATCGCCTGCCAAACCGTCCGCTCTCCTGTCATTCGGCGCGCGTACTCTGCGCGCGCGGGGCGGCGCCTTCGCCATGCTGCAAACGCTGGTGGCGCAGGGCTTCACCATGAGCGTCAACCTGGCGACCGGCATCCTGACCGCGCGGCTGCTCGGCCCGGTCGGACGCGGCGAGTTCGCGGCCGCCAGCCTGTGGCTGCTGCTGCCCTCGTTCCTGGCGGTGTCCGGCTTGCAGAACGGCATCGTCTATCAATCGCGCAAGAACCTGGAGCATCGCGCCGGGGCCGCTCTAGCCGGCCTGCTGCTGGCGTCCGCCGTGTTCGTGCCGGTGGTGGCGGTATGCTGGGTGCTGATGCCCAGCCTGATGCACGGCTACGGCCCGGCGGTGGTCTGGCTGGCCCGGTTCGCGCTGCTCGGCGCCGCGTTGAACGTCTGGAACGTGGTCCTGCGTCAGGCGATGCTCGCGAACAAGGATTTCGGCGCCTACAACCTGCTCGCCACCGGCGCCGCCGCGATCTATCTGGTCATGCTGGTGGCGCTCGGGCTGCTCGGCGCCATCTCTCCCGCCAACGCCGTGTTCGCGCAAATCGCCAGTACCGTCATCGTGTTCGCGCTTGGCGCCATCCGCATTATCCGTGGCTGGCGCGGCCTGTCGCTGCGGCTGCACGGCCTGTTCCGGCCGCTCATATCGTACAGCCTGCGCGCGGCGCCGATCGATCTGGTGACGGTGCTGACCGGCAACATCGACCGGCTGATCCTGATCCCGATCATCTCGCCGGCGGAGTTCGGCCTGTATGCGGTGGCGATGTCGTTCGCCCGCATCCTGATGGTGCTGCAAACGGCGGTGTCGGCGGTGACTCTGGCCGACCTGACCGGCAAGGGCGCCGACGAGCGGCAGATGTTCGTGCATCGCACCTTCCGCGTCATGCTGCTGCTGCTGGTGATCGCCTGCGCCGCCGTGCTGCTGGTCGACAGGCAGTTGCTGGGGCTGGCCTATGGCGCCGGCTTCACCCGTGCGGTGCCGATCTTCCGCGTGCTGCTTCTCGAGGCCGCGCTGACCTGTCTTGGGCAAATGCTGATGCAGGTCTATCTGGCGGCGGGCCGCCCGACTCTGGCATCGAGCGCGCAGGTTGCCTCGTTCATCACCACCACCGCCGGCGTGCTGTTCCTGGCGCCGATGCTGGGATCGATCGGCGCCGCGATTGCGCTGACCATCGGCAGTGCGGTGCGCCTGCTGGTCCTGCTGGTGCGGCTGCCGGCGATCCAGGTCAGCCGGCCCAGCCCGTTCCCGCAACGCGCCGACCTGGCGCTGCT
Organism: Rhodospirillales bacterium; assembly: GCA_043746535.1. Taxonomy (GTDB): domain Bacteria; phylum Pseudomonadota; class Alphaproteobacteria; order Acetobacterales; family Acetobacteraceae; genus CAVRQM01. The sequence goes on along the minus strand of JAYTQW010000300.1, from coordinate 5,239 downwards.
GACCGCCCGGCTGCGCGTGAGGGCGCGTCCGGCGCTCTGAGCCGCAGTCAGATAATGCCCAAGACTGCCAGGGCGTCGATCTCCGCCTCGCTGCGGCCCAGCAATTCGCGCAGCACCTCGCGCGTGTGCTCGCCCAGCAGCGGCGGTGGCAGCCGGTAGTCGGCGGGGGTTGCCGACAGGCGGATCGGGTTAGCGACTAGCTGCGCCGCAACACCGCTGCCATGCGGCATAGCGATCCGCATCTCGCGGGCGACCACCTGCGGATCGGCGAACACGTCGCCCAGGGTATTGATCGGGCCGCACGGCACGCCTTCCGCCTCGAACGCGCTCATCCATTCGGCGGTGCGGCGGGTGAGGGTAACGGCGGTGAACGCCTCGACGAAAGCGGCACGGTGTTCAACCCGCGCCCGGTTGGTGGCGAACAGCGGCGAGGCGGCCCATTCCGGGTGTCCTGCGACGGCGCACAGGCGCTGAAACTGGCTGTCATTGCCGACCGCCACGATCATGTCGCCGTCGGCGGTCGGAAAATCCTGATAGGGCACGATGTTCGGATGCGCGTTGCCCATGCGGACCGGCGAGACGCCCGAGGTCAGGTAGTTCATGGTCTGGTTGGCGAGGCTGGCGATCTGCACGTCGAGCAGGGCCAGGTCGATATGCTGCCCCACGCCCGATCTATCCCGGTGCGCCAGCGCCGCCAGTACGGCGGTGGTGGCGTATAGCCCGGTCAGCACGTCGGTGACCGCGACGCCGACCTTCTGCGGCCCAGCGCCTGGCTCGCCGTCGCGTCGTCCAGTGACGCTCATCAGCCCGCCCATGGCCTGGATCAGGAAATCGTAACCGGCGCGGGCGGCATATGGGCCTGTCTGGCCGAAGCCGGTGATGGAGCAGTAGATCAGGCGGGGATTTTCCGCCGCCATGGACGCGTAGTCGAGGCCGTAGGCAAGCAGCCCGCCGACCTTGAAGTTTTCCAGCACGATGTCGCAGCCGCGTGCCAGCTCGCGCACCAGACGCTGCCCCTCCGGCTGGGTAAAATCGATGGTGACCGAGCGTTTGTTGCGGTTGGCGCACAAGAAATACGCGGCGTCCTCGCCCAGCCAGGGCGGTCCCCAATGGCGGGTATCGTCACCGCTGCCGGGCCGCTCGACCTTGATCACCTCGGCGCCAAGATCGCCCAGCAACTGCCCGGCCCATGGCCCGGCCAGCACGCGCGAGAGGTCAAGTACGCGGAGGTGGGACAATGCGCCGGCCATGGTTCACCTTACACCGCTTGTTCCGCTGCTTGGTCGCAGATATGACGGCATCCGTAGGCGATGATAACGGCGCCTGGTGGGAGAGCGGCATGGCATTCAAGGTTAACTACGGATTGCAGCGGGCTGAGCGGGCGCGTGCGAAAGAAGCGAAGAAGGAGGCGAAGCTGCGCGAGCGCGAGGCGGCGAAGCTGGCCAACCCCGACGCCGTCCACGTCGAGACGCCCGATGCGGAAAGCCCCGAGGACGAGACCGACGAGGCCGCAAAGCCTGCGGGCTGAGTCCGCCCTAAGCCGCAGCCAGCCGGTTCGGCCGCTCGTCGCGGATCAGCGACACCGCCCGGTCCGCCACCGCCATCGCCGGCGCGTTGGTGTTGCCGGACGGGATGGTGGGCATCGCCGAGCAGTCGATCACCCGCAGCCCGCGCGTGCCGCGCACCCGCATATGCGTGTCCAGCACCGCCATCGGATCGTCGTCGCGGCCCATGCGCGCGGTGCCGACCGGGTGGTAGTTGGTCTTGACCATTCGCCGGGCATAGGCGGCCAACGCCTCGTCCGACTGCGCTTCCGCTCCGGGCAGCAGTTCCGCCCGCACCAGTCCGGCCAGCGGCGTGGTGGCCAGCACCTCCCGCGCCACGCGCATTGCCGCCAGCGTCAGTCGCAGATCGTCGGGATGGCCGAAGAACTGGCTGTCGACCAGCGGCAGGTCGCGCGGGTCGGCCGAGCGCAGCCGCACCGTGCCGCGCGCCTTCGGCCGCAGCAGGCATGGCGTCAGCGTCACGCCATAGGTCGATTTCACCTCCGTCACGTCGCGGTCGAGGTAGACGATCGGCACGCAATAGAGCTGGATGGTTGGCCGCGCGCCGCCGTCGGGATCGAGGAACGCGCACATCTCGACTCCCGTGGTGGTCACCGGGCCGGTGCGGAACAACATGTATTGCAGCCCGTTGCGCAGCATGTTCCAGCCGGTGTCCTGGCCGAAATAGCCGATCTTGTCATGCGTGGCACTGATGATCGGCACCTCGTGATGGTCCTGTAGGTTCTCGCCGACGCCAGGAAGGTCCACCAGGGCCGCGATGCCGTGATGGGCCAAGTGTGCCACGGGACCAAGGCCCGACAGCATCAGCAGCTTGGCGGTGTTGTAGGTGCCGGCGGCGACCAGCACCTCGCCATCGGTGTGCGCCCGCACGGTCCGGCCCTTGTGCACGTACTCGACCCCGCAGGCGCGGGCGCCATCGAACAGCAGGCGGGTGGTCAGCGCCTCGGTGATCACGGTCAGCCGCGGGTTGCGCGCCACCTGCGACAGGAACGCCTGCACCGCGTCGCAGCGCCGGTGCTGGCCGATGGTGTGCTGGATCGGCCCGACTCCGGCTTGGCGGGCACCGTTGAAGTCGGAGTTGTAGGGGATGCCGGCACCCTGCGCCGCTAGCCCGAACGCCGCCGAGACCGGGTGGATCTGGCCGGGATCGGAGACGAACAGCGGCCCGGCGACGCCGTGGAAGCCGTCGTTCAATCGCGTGTTGTGCTCCATGCCGCAAAAATGCGGCAGCATGTCGTCATACGACCAACCGCTGTCCCCGCCCAGCAGCGCGTCCCATCCATCGTAGTCCTCCCGCTGGCCGCGCATGTAAACCATCGCGTTCACAGCACTGCCGCCGCCCAGCACGCGGGCCTGCGGCACGATCGGCGCGCGGCCGCCCAGTTGCGGCTGCGGCACGGCGCGGTGCATCTCCAGGTAGTCCTCGCGCGCCAGGAACTTCATGTAGCCGGCGGGCATGTCCAGCACGCGCGAGTGCCGCGCCGGGCCGCGTTCGATCAACAGCACGCGCGCCCCGTGATCGCGCACCAGCCGGGTTGCCGCAACACAGCCAGCCGAACCGCCGCCAACGACGATGAAGTCGTAACCCTGCACCATACGCGCCTCCCCAAACCGCAGCGCCGCCGGCCGCGCAACTTTGTTCCGTGCCGACGTTACCAGATTCCAGAACGCGCAAACCAACGAACAAGGATGGAGCAGCGGCCATGATGGCGAATGACACCGGCCTTGCCGCCACGGAAATGGTCAGCCCATCCTCGGGGGAGCAGGTCCGCAAGCTCGCCTACGAGTTGTGGGAGCAGGACGGCTGCCCAGAGGGCAGGGCGGATGAGTATTGGCATCGGGCGGTGCGCGAACTTGCCCAGTCCGATCAGACGATGACCCCGGTCGAGGACATGGCGGCGGACCCGGGCATGGTCCGGGCCGCCCTCGGCAGTATCGGAAGCTGAGCCAGCGATCAGGCGGCGGCGAAGGTCAACACCGCGCCGTTCATGCAGTAGCGCAGCCCGGTCGGCTTCGGCCCATCCTGGAACACATGCCCGAGATGGCCGCCACAGACCGTACAATGGACTTCGGTGCGGTCGATCGCCTGGCTCGCATCCTGCACCGTGGAGACCGCCCCCGGCAGCGGTGCCCAGAAGCTCGGCCAGCCGGTGTGGCTGTCGTATTTGGTATCCGAGCTGAACTTATGGGTGCCGCATCCTACGCATGAGAACACGCCTTTGCGATGCTCGTTGAGCAACGGGCTAGTGTACGGCGCCTCGGTGCCCTGTTGCAGCAACAGTTCGTACTGCGTGGGGGTCAGCAGCTTGTGCCACTCGGCTTCAGTATGGGCGACCTGGTACGAGTTGGCCGCGCGGGCACCGCGTGCGAACCCGGCTACACTGGCGAGCGCCGCGAGACCGACAGTATTGGCCAAAAAGCGTCGTCTGTTCATCATGCAACTCCTAATCAGATGACTGTCGCGATAAGTTCGCTGGCAATCGAGCAAGGTTACGGCCGTGCTTGCAACACCTTGCAACAAGATGTCGTATTTCGAACCGGAATCCGCAAGTGCGCCGTTGCACGGCAAATTCGACCTTTGCGTCGCTCGCGCGTTATCGCCGACATGTTCCCCAGGCGGAGTTCCAGCATGAGCGACCCGATCGCGTTCGACCCTACCCGCCTGCCGCGGGCGCCCTATGCCCGCGTCCTCGCCGGACAGCCGACACTGGTCACAGGCGCCAGTTCCGGCATCGGCGAGGCGGTCGCCTTGGCGTTCGGCCGCGCGGGCGCCGACGTGGTGGTCAACTACTCGCGCAATGCCACCTCGGCCGAGGAAGTGGCGCACAAGATCGAGAGTTTCGGCCAGCGCGCCCTGGTGGTGCAGGCGGATGTCAGCCGCGAGGACGACGTTGCCGCCATGTTCAAGACCGCGATCGACCATTTCGGCACGCTGCATGTGGTGGTCAGCAACGCCGGCCTGCAACGCGACAGCGCGTTCGGCGATATGACGCTGGACCAGTGGAACGAGGTGATCGGCGTCAACCTGACCGGCCAGTTCCTGGTGACGCGGGCAGCGGCGCGCGAGTTCAGGCGGCGCGGCGTGGTGCGCGAGGTCTCGGTCGCCGCCGGCAAGATCATCTGCATGAGTTCGGTGCATCAGGTGATCCCGTGGGCTGGCCACGCCAATTATGCGGCGTCCAAGGGCGGCCTCATGCTGCTGATGCAGACGATCGCGCAGGAACTGGCCCCGTTGCGCATTCGTGTGAACAGCATCGGCCCCGGCGCCATCCGCACGCCGATCAACACGGCTGCCTGGGAAACTCCACAGGCTTACGCCGACCTGATGAAGCTGGTGCCATACCAGCGCATCGGCGAGCCCGACGACGTGGCGCAGGCGGCGGTGTGGCTCGCCTCCGACGCTTCCGACTACGTCACCGGGACCACGCTGTTCGTCGATGGCGGCATGACGCTCTATCCGGGGTTCGCGTCCGGCGGCTGATCGACGCCGAGCACGTCGATGCGATAGAGCGGCGTGCGTTGCCGGCGCAGTCTCGGCAGCCCGGCCTCCAGCATGAAACGTTCGGCGGCGTCGTCGCCGGACAGCGGGTAGTCGGTCTCGCCCAGGAAATGCACCAGCAGGATGCAGCCGCCCGGTCGGACCGCGCCACGTGCCTGCCCGGCGACTCGCGCGA
>JAYTQW010000299.1:0-4674 GCA_043746535.1 Rhodospirillales bacterium | reverse complement strand
GGGTCGGGAACCCGGATTGCTAGAACGCTTGACGTCGTTACGTAACCGATCCCTAGGAAGAGGTTTTTTGCCAGGGAGGCCAGAGGCACGTGCGTTGCTGCGTGACGCGCATCTAGGGCTGCACCCCGCTCGGCGCAAGGGTTTTTTTGTGACGGCTTTGTAGGGTATTAGCGCGGGGTAAGGCGGCGGCCAGGCTCTCCGCCGCTGTGCGGCATCGGGCGCCTCAGCGCTCGAAACGAGCCAGCCGCACGGCGGTGTGGCCCCGGCTGGGGCGTAGGCTGGGCATCACCAGCAAGCAGTCGTCGTATGGCGTGCGAATTTCAGTGTCGCCGTCGAGCGCGATCAGCGTGTCGGCGCGTGGCACCACGTCGCCGCCGCGATAGGGTCGCAGGAAGGTGAAGCCGGCGGTGGCGGCGGTGATTGCGTGGCTGACGCGGGCAAACCGGCTGGCTCCGGCGAGGACCGGCGACTCGGGTGGCCCGTCCAGCATGTCCAGGTGGCGCAGGAAGCCGGACACGCTGGCCTTGGCGACGGCGACGGTCTCCGGCTCCCAATGCTGCCCGGCCTCGACCAGCACGGCGGTGCGGCTGCCGCGGGGGTCGGTGAACCCGGCATAGTCGATCAGCCGCCGCCCGCTGACATGCCCGCGATCGGCCACCACCAGCGGCGGCGTGCCGAGCGCCTGGGCCAATGCCCGGCCGCGCGCGGTCTCGCCGCTCAGCACCAGCGCCTCGGAGGCCCACAGCATCGAGTGCAGGTCGAGCAGCATGTCGACGCTGTCGATCATCGGCCGCATCTCCCGCGCGCGGTCCAGCTCGCTGCTGCGGCGCGGCTCCTCCAGCATGGGCACATGCCACAGCCGGTTCAGGTCCTCGTCGAGGAAGCGCGAGGCGGTCGGCTGGGTGGCGTCGAAGCGGTCGAACGCGGCCAGGTTGGCGAACCCCATGGTCAAACGGCCCCGGCGTGGCCGCAGCCCGGTCGCCAGCAGCCGCTCCAGCACCACGGCGCCGGCCAACTCGTTGCCGTGGGTCAATGCCACCACGCAGGCATGCGGGCCGGGCAGTGCGCCCTCGCGGCTGGTGAAGCCGGGGATGCCGGTGTTGCCGGCACGCCAGGCGGACAGGTCGGGCGGCGCGATCCGCACGTCGAATTGCGGCAACGCGGCGCCGGCAGGATCCGGCGGCGGCTCCTGGCGGCCGGCGCCGCTCACCCGGCCAGCCGCCTCGCCAGTTGCAGGATGAAGGCGTCGCTGGCGTCCAACTGGTCGCGCGCCACCCACTCGTCCGGCGCGTGGGCCTGCGCGATCGAGCCGGGGCCGCAGACGATGGTGGGAATGCCGGCCTCCTGGTACAGGCCGCCCTCGGTGGCGAAGCTGACGGTGCCGCCGCCGTTGGAGCCGGCCGCCTGCCGCACCAGGGTGGCGAGCGGGTGCTCGCTCGGCAGCGACAAGCCGGGCACCCAGTCGACCACCTCGAAGCGGAAGGCGCATTCGGGATCGACCGCGCGCATCGCCGGCTCCAGCGTGGCGGCAACGTGACGGGCCAGCGCGTCCAAGGCCGCATGCGCGTCATGGCCCGGCACCGGGCGCCACTCGATGCTGAACTCGGCGCGTTCGGGGATGACGTTCAGAATCTGGCCGCCGCCCATGGTGCCGACCTGCAACGTGGTGTGCGGCGGGCTGAAACCCTCGGCGAACGGACCGTCCCGCTGTAGCCGACCGGCCTCGTCGGCCAGCCATGCGATGGCGCGCGCGGCGGCGTGGACCGCGTTCACGCCGCGCGCCGGATCGCTGGAGTGCCCGGCGCGGCCGCGCACCGTGGCGCGGGCGGCGAGGCGACCCTTATGGCCCAGGATCGGCTGCATCAGGCTCGGCTCGCCGACCACGCACAACTCCGGCCGCAGGCCACGGTCGCTCAGGTCGGCAATCAGCCGGCGCGCGCCGGCCATGCTGGTCTCCTCGTCGAAGGTGATGAACAGGTGCAGCGGCCGCGCCAGCGTCAGCCGTTGCAGCGCCGGCACGGCGGCAAGCATGCTGGCGACGAAGCCCTTCATGTCGGCGGCGCCGCGCGCATACAGCCGGCCATGGCCGTCGTCGCGCAGCGTGAACGGGTCGGACTGCCACGCCTGCCCATCGACCGGGACAGTGTCGACATGGCCGGAAAGGGCTAGTCCGCCGGCGACCTGCGGACCGATGATGGCGTGCAGGTTGGCCTTATTGCCGTCGCGGCTGCGGCTCTCGGTGAAGCCGACGCCGTGTTCGCCGAGATAGCCGCGGACGAAGTCGATCAGCGGCAGGTTGGAGTTGCGGCTGGTAGTATCGAACGCGACCAGCCGCGCCAGCAACTCGACCGTGCTGAGGGCGACCGACGAATGGGCCGGATGGGGATCGATGTCTGCCATGTTCGCCATTCTATACAGCCGTCGTCCCATACCGCGAGGGGGTGCGGGCAGCGCTTCGCAACATCCCCCTTGCCGGGATGGCGCGGGGACGGCAGGGTTCCGCCGCAAATGGCCGGTCCCTCATCCTTCGCACTCCCCACGCCGTCGCACCAGGGCCTGCTGCACCGGGCCTGGCGGGCGTTGCCGGCCGGCGCCCGGCGCGCAGCGCTGGGCCAGGTGACGGCATGGCTGGCGCCACGTCCCGATCCGGTGTCGTCGCCGCCGTCCGGGGGCATGATCGTGGCTGGCGAGATCGCTACGCCCAACGGGCTTGGCCAATCCGCACGGGCGATGCACCACGCGCTGACGCGGCTGGGCGTGCCGGTATGGACGCTCGATGCCGGCCTGCCGGGTGGTTCAGCGACGCGCGGCGGGTTGCCGCCCGAGGTGCCGCCGGCCGCACCGCTGATGCTGCACGTGAACGCGCCGATGCTGCCCTACGCGCTGCTGCGGCTGCCGCGCGGGCTGGTGCGGGGGCGGCGGGTGATCGGCTACTGGGCGTGGGAACTGCCGACCCTGCCGCCGTCATGGCGCGCCGGGCAGCGTTTCGTCCACGAGGTATGGGCGATGTCGCATTTCACCGCCGCGGCACTGGCCCCGCATCTTTCGCCGCACATCGTCCTGCGGGTGGTGCCGATCCCGCTGGCGCTGTCGCCGCCACGCCCGAGCGCGCTGGGCCGGGCAGATTTCGGGTTGCCGGCGCAGGCGGTGGTGGTGCTGGTGTCGTTCAACCTCGCCTCCAGCTTCGCGCGCAAGAACCCGCTGGCGGCGATCGCCGCGCATAAGGCGGCGTTCGGCGCGCGGCCAGACCGCATCCTGCTGCTGAAGATCGGCAACCCCGACCATTTCCCCGCCGACATGGCGACCATCCGCGCGGCGGCGGCGGACGCTGGGAACATCCGCATCGACACGCGCACGCTGCCGGCGGTGGACGCCTATGCCCTGACCGCCTGCGCAGACATCGTGCTGTCGCTGCACCGCAGCGAGGGGTTCGGGCTGGTGCCGGCGGAGGCGATGCTGCTGGGCCGCGCCGTCGTCGCCACCGGATGGTCGGGCAACATGGATTTCATGGACTCCGACAGCGCGGCCCTGGTCGCCCCGAACCTGATCCCGGCGCGGGATGCGCGCGGCGTGTTCGAGGCGCCGGGCGCGATGTGGGCGGACCCCGATCCGCTCGAGGCGGCGCAGCACCTGCGCCGTCTCGCCGATGACGCCCAGGCACGCGACGCTCTGGCGCAGCGCGGCCGGGCGATGGCGACGGCGCGACTCGGCGCCGACGCCGTGCTGGCGGGATTGCGCGGCCTCGGCCTGATTCCGGAGGCTTTGGCCGAGGCCACGTCACCGCCGCCGCGCGTGATGTTCCCGGCGCTCTGAAACCGTTCCGCAGCAGTCATCCTGTGCCCGAAACGGCGTCATGAAGATTCTGGTGTGGCAATGGGGCCGGCGCGGCGCCGGGCCGCGCTATGCGGCCGATCTAGCGGGCGGGCTGCGCGGCCTGCCGGGGACGGAGGTGTTCCTGTCTCTGTCCACCGGTGCCGAGATCATGCGCGGCGACGACCCGCCATCGTGCCAACTGCCGGTGCCGACCTATGCGGGCTATCCCAGCCTGCTGGCCAGGCTGGCGCGGATGCCATGGCTGATCGGCCCGCTGGTGCGGCGGTTGCGCGCGATGAACCTCGACATGGCCCTCTGCGCCATGCCGGCGGCACTCGACCTGATGATGGTCACGGCGCTGCGCCGGGCCGGCGTGCCGTATGTCGTGGTGATCCATGACGCCGATCCGCATCCCGGCGACCGGCCGCCATTGCAGGCGCTGTTGCAGCGTCGGCTCGTACGGCGCGCGGCCGGGCTGGTCGCGCTCAGCGGCCATGTCGGCGCGCGGCTGCGGGCGCAGGGGGTGATCGGCCCGCGCGCGCTGATCGTCAGCACGCTCCCGCCGCTGACCTTCGGGCCGCCGCCTGCGCCGCCCGGAAGCCACGCCGGCGCGCGGCTGCGGCTGCTCTCGTTCGGCCGCCTGCTGCCGTACAAAGGTCTCGACCTGCTCGCGGACGCGCTGGCGATGCTGGGCGCGCGCGCGGACCTGGAGGTGCGTGTGGTCGGCAGTGGGCCGGAGTCCAAGGTGCTCGCCGCGTTGCGCCGGCTGCCGGGCGTGACGGTCGAGAACCGCTGGGTGCCGGAGGCGGAGGTCGGGGCCTTGCTCGGCTGGGCCGATGCGCTGGTGCTGCCGTATCGCGA
>JAYTQW010000298.1:0-12006 GCA_043746535.1 Rhodospirillales bacterium | reverse complement strand
ATGGCGTAGGCCGGGAACTCGCGGATCGACACCGGGATCGAGACCATGCCTCGCGGCGACAGGCGGCGCAGGTAGATGGCGATGGCGTCGGCGGCGAAGGCGTTGCTGTTGGCCTCGCCTGCGTCGAGAAAGTCGCCCGAAAGATCGACCAGATCGTACGCAGCCCCGGACCGGACCAGCGCCAGGGGGCTGTCGCCGGACAGCCGCACCGCTGGATCGGGCGGCAGCGCCGGCACCGGGCCGACGCCGTGGCGGATGGCATCGAGCAGGACCGGGTCCGGCTCCGACGCATCGACCGACGCGGCGCCGAGCTTGCGCGCCTCGGCAATGCGGAAGCCGCCCGACGCGCCGGCCAGCAGCACGCGCGGGCGATCGAGCAGCATGTATGGCAACGCCGCCAGCGTGGCCGGCGCATAGTCGGCGACGACCCCGCCCGGCTTCGGCAGGGCGGCGAGGCGAGCGCCGTCGCGGTAGAGCCCATACGTCTCCGGCGGCCCCGGCAGGCCGAGCATCCCGGCGTTGTTGGACACGTCGGTGTCCAGCCGCTCGGTGAAATCGTCCAGCAGCGTGTACAGCCCGCGCGGGCTGAGCCGCTCGCCGAGCATATGGCTGCCGGGCACATGCAGCGGCGCGTAGATCGCCTTGTAGTCGTTGAACGCGGCGGCATCGCCGAGCAGCAGCAGCGCCTCGCCCCCCGCCAGCGCCAGCAAGGCCGCCAGGACCGCGATCCAGCGGCGGCGCGCGGCCCAGAACGCGGCCAGCGCCAAGGGCGGCAGCAGCCAGGCCACCAGCCGGAACGGATGCACGAAAGTCATCAGCGCCAGCACCAGCAGCGATCCCGCCCCGGCCCCGGTCAGGTCGAAGCCGTAGGTGCGGCCGATTTGCGCCGCGTTGCGCACGAAGCTCAGGCTGACGAACAGGCCGGCCAGGAAGAAGAACGGCAGCAGATAGATGTAGTAGGCGCCAATATTGCCGATCTGCTCCCAGAACGTGGCCTGGTTCTGCAATTGCAGCGGGTTGAACGGGTTTGTGGTGACGAGATGGTAGCCGATTGCGGCGCTGGCGATCAGCAGCGCCGGCAGCCCCGCCATCATCGCATCGGCATGGCGGGCGAACCAGTCGCGCGCCAGCGCCATAGCCACGCCGCTGAGCGCGAACCCAGCCAGAACGATGGAGATGACCCAGTAGCCGTATTCCGACCACTTCGCGACGGCGAAATAGCGGGTCAACGCGATCTCCAGCCCGACCGAGGCCAGCGAGACCAGGAACAGCGGTGCCATCGCCGAGCCGCCGCGTGGGGGGAGTGCCGCCGGGTCCGGCCTCGGCGGCGTCAGCGCCACAGGCGGCGGTGGATGAAGCTCGCCAACAGAGAGTTGAATGTGCGCGGATCCTCGACAAACAAGGCGTGTCCGACGCCCTGCATCACCACCGTCTCGGCGGCGGGGTCATGTAGTGCCACGTTGGCCGCCTGACCAGCCAGGCGTGGACGGACGATATACAGGATCGGGCGGGTGATCGAGTAGAACGCATCGTGCCAGAAGCTGCGCGGCACCGGGTAGGCCAGCAGCGCCGCCGCCGCCCAGGCTGGCGTGTGCAGCGCCGCCTCGGTCAGCCGGTCGACGTAGCTCGGCAACGGCGTGGCCATGAACATTCCGCGCACGAAGACGCGCATCTGCGCCTCGCGCGACAATGGCCGCGCCGCCGCGCGATGGCGTCCGCGCGGCGCCGGCGTGCCAGACAGCGGCGCCGGATCCTCGCCGACCGAGTTGTCCACCAGCACCAGCCCGGCCAGCCGCGCGTCGCCGTGCTCATGCACGTAGGCCAGCGCGTCGAGCACGCCGAGCGACCAGCCGACCAGCAACACCGGCTCGGGCGGCAACTGCGCCAGCAACTCGGCGATGTCCTGGCCGCGCCGGTACGGCTCGTGCCCGCTCCGCGCCACGTCGCTCTCGCCCTGCGAGCGCGGGTCGAAGGCGACGACGTGGTAGCGCCCGGCGAAGGCGGCGATCTGTGCGTCCCAGATCCACTCCGGCATGGTCCAGCCGGGGATCAGCACGATGGTGTGGCCGCTGCCCCGCTCGACATAATGCAGGCGCACGCCGTCGCTGGTGGTGAAATGTCGGTCGGCGGCATGGGCCGCGCCCGAGGCCAGCAGGGTCAGCAGCAGAGCATGGAGGAACCTGCGCATGCCGTTCAAATGCGCATCCGACTCCTTCCAGGTCAATCAAAACAAACGTTTCCACCTAGCTGACATGCCACCCGACACGCCAGCCGAGATGTCAGACCTTTGCCGCCCGCCGGTTGACACCCAAGTCCCCCCGGATCAAATTCACAGTGCCTGAAACGTAGGTTTTGGGCGGGAGAATGAGGAACGAAAATGGCTGAGACCAATCACGGCGACACGCCGCACCGCCTGCGCAGCCGCCGCTGGTTCGACAACCCCGACGACCCGGCGATGACCGCGCTGTACCTGGAACGCTACCTCAATTTCGGCCTCACCCCCGGCGAGTTGCGCGGCAACAAGCCGATCATCGGCATCGCCCAGACCGGCTCCGACCTCAGCCCGTGCAACCGCCATCTGGTCGGCCTGTCCACCCGCCTGCGCGACGGCATCATCGCCGCCGGCGGCGTGCCGATCGAGTTCCCGATCCACCCGATCCAGGAATCCGGCAAGCGCCCGACGGCGGCGCTGGACCGCAACCTCGCCTATCTCAGTCTGGTCGAGGTGCTGCACGGCTACCCGATCGACGGCGTGGTGCTGACCGGCGGGTGCGACAAGACTACGCCGGCGGTGCTGATGGGCGCCGCCACGGTCAACATCCCGGCCATCCTGTTCTCCGGCGGGCCGATGCTGGACGGCCACTTCAACGGCCGCCTGTCCGGCTCCGGCACCATCGTCTGGGAGGGCCGCCGGCTCTATGCCGAGGGCAAGATCGGCTATGAGGAGTTCATGGCGATGGTGGTGTCGTCCTCGCCCTCGGTCGGCCACTGCAACACCATGGGCACCGCGCTGTCGATGAACTCGCTGGCCGAGGCGCTGGGCATGTCCCTGCCCGGCTGCGCCGCGATTCCCGGGCCGTACCGCGAGCGCGGCCAGATGGCGTACTACACCGGCGAGCGCATCGTGCAGATGGTGGCCGAGAACCTGCGCCCGTCCGACATCATGACCAAGCAGGCGTTCGAGAACGTGGTGGTCGCCGCCGCCGCACTGGGCGCCAGCTCCAACTGCCCGATCCACATGATCGCCATTGCCCGCCACATGGGCGTCGAACACACGCTGGACGACTGGCAGCGGCTCGGCCCGCAAATCCCGCTGCTGGTCGATTGCCAGCCGGCCGGACGCTTCCTGGGCGAGGCGTTCCACCGTGCCGGCGGCGTGCCGAAGGTCATGCAGGAGCTGCTGGCCGCCGGGAAGCTGCACGGCGGCGTGCGCACCGTCACCGGCAGGACCTTGGCCGAGGACCTGGCCACCGCCACCGGCCCGGTCGACCGCGAGGTGATCCGCGCCTATGCGGAGCCGCTGCGCGAACACGCCGGCTACGTCGTGCTGAGCGGCAACCTGTTCGACAGCGCGGTGATGAAGGTCAGCGTCATCGACGCGGACTTCCGCGAACGCTTCCTGTCCAACCCCGACCACCCCAACGTGTTCGAGGGCAAGGCGATCGTGTTCGAGGGACCGGAGGACTACCACCAGCGCATCGAGGACCCCGATCTGGGCGTCGAGGACCAGAGCGTGCTGGTCATCCGCAACACCGGCCCGGTCGGCTATCCCGGCAGCGCCGAGGTGGTGAACATGCAGCCGCCGGCGCGGATGCTGAAGCGCGGCATCACCATGCTGCCGACCATGGGCGACGGACGGCAGAGCGGCACGTCTGGCTCGCCCTCGATCCTCAACGTCTCGCCGGAGGCGGCGGTCGGCGGCGGCCTCGCCTTGCTGCGGACAGGCGACCGCATCCGCATCGACCTCAACACCCGCAAGGTGGACGTGCTGCTGCCGGAAGGCGATTTGGAGGCGCGCCGCGCTGCCTGGGTGCCGCCGGTGCTGGACAACAAGACGCCTTGGGAGGCGATCTACCGCAGCCAGGTCGGCCAGCTCGGCCAGGGCGGCTGCCTGGAGCCGGCCACCAGCTTCCTCGACATCATCACCACGCGCGGCGAGAGTCGCAACAACCACTAGGCGCGCGACCATGGCAGGACGGCTGGCCGGCAAAATCGCCTTCATGACCGCGAGCGCGCAGGGCATCGGCCGCGCCACCGCCCTCGCCTTCGCCGCCGAAGGGGCGCAGGTGATCGCCACCGACCGCGATGCGGACAAGCTGGCCGACCTCGCGCAACACGGCATCCGCACGGCGTGGCTGGACGCGCTCGACCCGGCGGCGATCGTCGCGGCGGCGGCCGGGTTCGGGCCGGTCGACCTGCTGTTCAACTGCGCCGGCATCGTCCACCAGGGCAGCGTGCTGGACACCAGCGAGGCCGACTGGGAGCTGGCGTTCGACCTCAACGCGCGGGCGATGTTCCGCAGTATCAAAGCATTCCTGCCCGGTATGCTCGGGCGTGGCGGCGGCGCCATCGTCAACATCGCCTCGGTCGCCAGCAGCGTGAAAGGGGTGCCGAACCGCTTCGCCTATGCCGCCAGCAAGGCGGCGGTGATCGGCCTGACCAAATCGGTCGCCGCCGACTTCATCGCCCATGGCGTGCGCTGCAACTGCATCTGCCCCGGCACCGTGCAGTCGCCCAGCCTGGACCAGCGCATCGCCGCCAATGCGGCGGCGGCGGGTGGGCTGGAGGCGGCGCGTGCGGCGTTCGTGGCGCGGCAGCCGATGGGGCGGCTCGGCACGGTAGAGGAGGTCGCCGCCTGCGCGGTCTATCTCGCCAGCGACGAGGCGCAGTACATGACCGGCCAGGCCATCGTCATCGACGGCGGCTTCTCGCTGTAGCGCCAATGAGCGGTCCCGAGAATCCAAGGCAGGGACCGCCGACTCGGGCGCTGATCGGGCTGGTGGTCATCATAGCAGTGGTGTTCGGCGCCTATTGGATGCTGGCGCGGATACACGCATCCAACACGATCCAGGACTGCGTGATGGCTGGCCGGCACAACTGCGCGCCGGTCGGGCAGTAGCGACCCTCGCACACCCTTGCATCGGCGGCCCGGCTGGGCTTCCTCTCGTGCCGGGAACGAGGAGACCACCCATGCGCCGCTTCGGAATGTTGCCTTTGCTTGCCCTGCTCGGCGCCGTGCCGCTGGCGGCGCCACCTCCGGCGGCGGCGCAGAGCACCGCGCCGCATGGCTGGCTGTTCGGCGCCTGGATCGGCGGCCTGTTCCCGCCCCCGACCGGATCGACCGCGTCGAGCTGCCTGGCGCAGCCGACGGTGATCTTCACCCGCGACGTCGTGCTGCGGGCGACGCTGACCGAGACCACCTACACCCAGCGGGTGATCGAGACGGCGCGCACCGGCTCCGGCCTGACCGACTTCCTGTTCTCCCCGGCGGTGAACCAGGATGCTGCCAACAGCCTTGGCCTGCTCGGCCTGCCGGCGCCGAAGGCCGCTGCCGGGTTTGGCTGCGAGGACGACAACACGCTGCATGTGGCGCGGGTGAACGACAACCAGATCAGCTTCCCCGGCTGCTCGGCGTTCCCGTACCCGCTGGTGCGGTGCGGCACCGGGCGGTAGGGCCGCCGTCACGGCGTTTCCGCATCCCCCGCCCGAGGCGCGCGCCGGCATTGCCGAACTGATCCGCCTCGACCCCGACTTCGCCATCATCGAGCCGGCGGCGGGCCCGCTGCCCTGGCGCACGCGCGACGGCGGGTTTGTCGGGCTGCTCCAGGCCATCGTCGGCCAGCAGATCAGCAACCAGGCCGCCCTTGCCGTCTGGCGGCGGCTCGCGGCCACGCCGGGCGCGCTCGATCCGGCCGGGCTGCTGCTGCTGGAAGATGCCGCCCTGCTCACCGCCGGCCTGTCGCGCCCGAAGGTGGCGCATGCCCGCTCGCTGGCGACGGCGTTTGCCAGCGGCGTGCTGCACGCGGACCGGCTGGCCGCCCTGGACGACGACGCGGCCATCGCGGCGATGGTGGCGGTGCGCGGCCTGGGGCCGTGGACGGCGGAGGTCTATCTGCTGTTCGCCCTGGCCCGCGCCGACGTGTTCCCGGCCGGCGACGTGGCGCTGGCGGCATCGCTGATGGCGCTCAAGGGACTGCCGGCGCGCCCTGGCCCGCGCGCGTTGCGGGACCATGCGCTGGCGTGGCGGCCGTACCGGGCGCTGGCGGCGCGGCTGCTGTGGCACCATTGGCGGCACCTGACCGGGCGGCCCTCGTTCGATGACGTGACGGTTGCGCCTGCCGGCCGATCCGCCTAGCCTCGTAGCGTTCGCGAGAGAGAGTCCCCGCCGTCGTGCGATGGGGACCGCCGAAGGGGCAACCACCCGGGAAACTCTCAGGCACAAAGGATCGCGAGCGGATCACATCTGGAGAGTGGTGGCGATCCACCCGCCGAAGGAGCAACCCCGCGTCCGGCAATCGGGCAACGGCGAAACTTTCAGGCTCCCATGACAGACCGGGTGCGATGGCCGAGTGCCCCGATGACGGGTGCAGCCCTTTGTCATGGAGGCCAACCATGCGTGCATCCTCACGCCCCGATGTCATCGTGCTCGGCGCCGGCATCGTCGGCATCTCCACCGCCTACCACCTGTCGCGGCAGGGCTACGGCGTGCTGGTGGTGGACCGCCTGCCCGGCCCTGGCCTCGACACCTCGTTCGCCAATGGCGGGCAGGTGTCGGTGTCGCACGCGGAGCCGTGGGCCAATCCCGCCGCACCGCTGAAGGTGCTGAAATGGCTGGGCCGCGACGACGGTCCGCTGCTGTTCCGGCCGCGCCTCGATCCCGGCCAGTGGGTGTGGCTGCTGGGCTGGATGGTCGAATGCCTGCCCCACCGCACCCGCGCCAACACGCGGCGCATCGTCGAACTGGCGCTGGACAGCCGCGCCTGGATCCAGCGCATCCGCGCCGAGGAGGGCATCGCGTATGACGCCCAGACCTGCGGCATCCTGCATTTCTACCGCGACCGGCGCGAGTTCGAGGCGGCAATCCCGGTGGCGGCACAGATGCGCGCGGCGGGCCTGGACCGCGAGGTGGTCGACGTCGCCCGCATGATCGAGATCGAACCGGCGCTGGCGTCCGCGCGCGCAAGGCTAGTCGGCGGCACCTTCACCGCCACCGACGAGAGCGGCGATGCGCAGGCGTTCACAGCCGGCCTCGCCGTCGCGTGCGCCCGGCGTGGCGTGAAGTTCCGCTATGGCGCGGAGGTGACCGCCATCCGGTCCGGCACCGAGGTCGAGATCAAGGAACTGGCGACCGCACGCTATGAAACGCTGGCGGCCCGTGCCGTGGTGGTGGCGCTGGCGTCGTATTCCCGCCCGCTGCTGCACCCGCTCGGCATCCGGCTGAACATCTATCCGGCCAAGGGCTACTCCGTCACCATCCCGACCGACGGTCACGCCGGCGCACCGTCCGTCTCGCTGACCGACGACCAGTACAAGCTGGTGTACTCGCGCCTCGGCCGTCGCCTACGCGTGGCCGGGACGGCGGAGTTGTCGGGTTACGAGCGGCAACTGAGCCTGGTACGGGTGCGCGCGATCCTCGACAACGTGCGCGCGTTGTTTCCCGATGCCGGCGATTTCGACGCCGCCTCCGCCTGGGCCGGGCTGCGGCCGACCACGCCGTCGAACGTGCCCTATCTGGGCCGGACCCGGGTGCCAGGGCTGTACCTGAACACCGGTCATGGCACGCTCGGCTGGACCATGGGGTCGGGCACCGGGGCGTTGGTGGCCGGGCAGATCGATGCCGATCTGCGCGGACCCGCCAAGGTCGGCGACCCGGCGATGCTGGTGGCGGCTTAGGCCACGTCGGCCAGCCGGCGCATAGTGGTGGCGAAGCGGGCGGCGATCTGGTCCTGTCTGACATGCCGCCCGTCGCGCACCACCCAGCGCCCGGCCACCATCACGTCACGGACCGGGCTGGCGTTGCCGCTGAACACCCAGGCATCGAGCACCGCGTCGCCACGTCGCCCGACCAGCGACGGATGCCCGGTGTCGAGCACGACCAGATCGGCCAGCCGCCCCGCCGCGATCTCGCTCGCGCGCCGGCCCAGCGCCTGCGTGCCGCCGGTCGCGGCCCGGCGCAGCAGGCTGGCGGCGACCGAGGCACCCGGCCGTGTCTCGGCGACATTGCGGGCACGGCTCTCCAGGCGGCGGGAATACTCCAGCCAGCGCAGTTCCTCGACCGGGCTGGTGCCAACGTTGCTGTCGCTGCCGATGCCGAACCGCCCGCCCTCGGCCAGGAACGGGCGCAGCGGGAAGATGCCATCGCCGAGGTTTGCCTCGGTGGTCTGGCATAACCCGGCCACCGCGCCGCACCGCGCCAGCCGGGCGATCTCGCTTTGGCTCGTGTGCGTCGCATGGATCGCGCACCATCGCCCATCCACCGGCGCATGGTCGAGCAGCCAGTCCACCGGGCGGGCGCCGCTCCAGGCCAGGCAGTCCTCGACCTCTCGGGTTTGCTCGGCGACGTGGATGTGGATCGGGGTGTCGAGGCCAATTCCATGGGCGATGGCGATGGCGGCGGCGAGTTCGTCCGGCGTGACCGCGCGCAGGCTGTGCGGGGCGATGCCGACCGCAGTGTGCGCCGCCATCGTCGCGCATAGCCGCGCGAATGCCTCGACCGGCATGACGAAGCGGCGCTGGCCCGGCGCCGGCGCCTCCCCGCCGAAGCCGCCGTGGCGGTACAGCACCGGCAACAGCGTGAGGCCGATGCCGGCACTGGCGGCCCCGGCGACGATGCGATGCGCCAACTCGGCCCGGTCGGCGTAGGGCGTGCCGTCGGGCGTGTTGTGCAGGTAATGGAACTCGGCGACCGAGGTGTAGCCGTGCAGCAGGCACTCGACATAGAGCTGGGCGGCGATCGCCTCCACGTCGTCGGGCGTCAGCACCGCCAGGAAGCGGTACATCACCTCGCGCCAGCGCCAGAAATTGTCGCCGTCCGGCCCGGCGCGCTCGGCCAGCCCAGCCATGGCGCGCTGGAAGGCGTGCGAATGCAGGTTGGGCAGTCCGGGCAGCATCAGCCCGGCGACATGCTCCCGCGCCACATCGGGATCGGCGGCATCGCCGACCGCCACGATGACGCCATCGTCGGCGATGTCCAGCCGCACGGCGTGATGCACCGCCTCGCCCAGCACCATCGCGTCCACCAGAAGATGCGCCGACACGGAGGCTCCCTTTTGCGATACGTCGCCGATTGACACCCGCGCCGGGCGGTACGTCTAATCCGACCCGCATACAACAAGGGAGTTGGCGACCATGAAGACGCTGCTGCTCACGGCGGCCCTGATGGCGGGATCGTTCCTCTCGACCGCCGCCTGGGCCGACACCAAGCTGCAACTGGTCGAGGTCATCACCAGCCCCGAACGCACGGAAGTACTGAAGAAGCAGGTCACCGCATTCGAGCAGGCCAATCCCGGCACCACGGTGGACATCGTGTCGCTGCCGTGGGGCCAGGCGTTCGAGAAACTGCTGACCATGGTGCAGGGCGGCAACCGTCCCGACGTGGTGGAGATGCCGGAGCGCTGGCTGTCGCTGTATGCCACGCGCGGCGAGCTGGAGTCGCTGGAGCCATACCTGGCGAAATGGCCGGAGACGGCGCAACTCACCGACCGCACGCTGCAATTTGCCCGCGAGGTCAACAAGACCGCCTACATGATCCC
Source organism: Rhodospirillales bacterium (assembly GCA_043746535.1). Classification (GTDB taxonomy): domain Bacteria; phylum Pseudomonadota; class Alphaproteobacteria; order Acetobacterales; family Acetobacteraceae; genus CAVRQM01. The sequence goes on along the minus strand of JAYTQW010000298.1, from coordinate 2,254 downwards.
GTACGGCTTCTACATCCGTGGCCTGTTCTACAACAAGAAGCTGTTCGCGCAGGCCGGCATCGACGGGCCGCCGGTGACCATGGACGACTTCATGGCCGACGCCGCCAAGGTCAGCAAGATCGATGGCAAATACGGCTACTGCCTGCGCGGCGCGAAGGGTGGCTTCAACGGCTGGCAGATGTTCATGGCCGCCGAGAACGGCACCGGCGACTGGTTCCGCCCGGACGGCGCCAGCACCTTCAACGAGCCGAATGCGGTCAAGGGCCTGCAATTCATGACCGATATGTACCAGAAGAGCTATGCGCCCAAGGACTCGGTGAACTGGGGCTTCAACGAGGTCGTCGCCGGCTTCTACTCCGGCACCTGCGCGATGCTCGACCAGGACCCGGACGCGCTGATCGCGGTGGCGCAGCGCATGGACAAGGCCGATTTCGCGGTGGCGCCGATGCCGCTCGGCCCGTCCGGCAAGGCGTATCCGACCATCGGCTATGCCGGCTGGGCGATGTTCCACGCCAGCGCCGACAAGGAGGCATCGTGGAAGCTGCTGTCGTGGCTGTCGGACGCGCAGAACAACCTCGACTGGGCCAAGTTCGTCGGCGTCATCCCCACCCATAAGGGCGCCGAGCGCGACCCGGCCTTCACCGGCGACAACTTCGCCGGCTGGTTCACCGAGTTGAACGATCCCAGATACGACCTGACCCCGGTGCCGGTGCATCTGGAGAAGCTCGGCTACTTCTTCGACGTGATGTCTGTGCCAACTGCCCAGGAGATGCTGCTGGGCAAGCGCAAGCCGCAGGACGTGGCCGACCAGTGGGCCAAGTTCCTGACCGACGCGCAACGCACCTGGATGGCCGCGCAGAAGTGAGCATCAGCCTGCCAGTGGCCGGGGTCATGCCCCGGCCACGACTGCGCCGACGGTGGCATCGGGCGTGGGTGGAGCCGTTCGCCTATCTGGCGCCGATCCTGATCCTGCTGAGCGTGGTGATGTTCTGGCCGCTGCTGCTCGGCCTGTCCTACGCCTTCCGCAGCGTGCAGTTGTTCGACCTGTCGGAGACGGATTGGGTCGGCTTCCAGCATTTCCGCGACATGTGGCACGACGACGCTTTCTGGGGTGCCGCCGTCAACACCGTGTGGTGGACGGCGGGTTCGGTGGTCCTGCAATTCGTGTTCGGCTTCGGGCTGGCATTGTTGCTGAACGTGCCGTTCCGGGGCCGGCGGCTGGTGCAGGCGGTGGTGTTCGTGCCATGGGCGGTGCCCACCTTCCTGTCCGGCCTCGCCTGGGCGTGGCTGTTCAACCCGCTGATCGGGCCGCTGCCGCATTGGCTGGTGGCGCTGCACATCATGGCGCACCCGGACAACATCCTGGCCAACCCGACCTGGGCGCTGGCCGGGCCGGTGGTGGCGAACGTCTGGTTCGGCATCCCGTTCTTTGCCATCACCCTGCTCGCCGCCCTGGCCGCTATACCGCGCGACCTGTACGAGGCCGCCGAGGTCGATGGCGCCAGCGCCTGGCAGCGCTTCACCCGCCTGACGCTGCCGTTCCTCGCCCCCACCATCGCCATCACGGTGATGCTGCGCACCATCTGGATCGCCAACTTCGCCGACCTGATCTTCGTGATGACCGGCGGCGGCCCGGCCGACAGCACGCAGACGCTGGCGACGCTGATCTTCAGCACCGCCTATACCCGTGTCGATTTCGGCTACGCCTCGGCCATCGCCGCCGTTCTGCTGGTGCTGCTGCTGGCCTACGGCTCCGCCGTGCTGCGCCTGCGCCGCAGCCTGGTGCTGACGCCTTGAGGCGGCGTCGCCCGCTGGCGGCGGTCGGCGGCCACCGCATCGGCGTCGCCGCCTACCTGTTGTTCGCGTTGTTCCCGCTGTTCTGGCTGGTGAAGATCTCGCTGACGCCGGCCAAGCTGCTGTACACCGAGGGCGTCACCCTGTGGCCGTCCGCGATGACGCTGGACAGCTATCGCGCGGTGCTGCTGCACACCGCGTTCCCGGTGTATTTCCGCAACTCGGTGGTCGTCTCGCTGGCGACGGCGGCGTTGGTGACGATGGTGGCGGCCTCGACCGGCTACTCGTTCTCGCGGTTCCGCTTTCGCGGCCGCGGCACGGTGATGTTCCTGCTGCTGCTGACGCAGATGTTCCCGCTGGTGATGCTGATTCCGCCGATCTACCGGATCATGACCCCGCTGCACCTGACCGACAACCTGCTCGGCCTCATCATCGTCTATACCGCCTTCAACGCGCCGTT
>JAYTQW010000297.1:0-2255 GCA_043746535.1 Rhodospirillales bacterium | reverse complement strand
GTCGGGTAGCAGCCCGGATTGCTGACCCGCGATGCCCCGGCGATGGCGGCGCGCTGGCCCGGCGCCATCTCGGCGAACCCGTAGGTCCAGCCCTCGGCCACCCGGTAGGCGCTGCTGGCGTCCAGCAGCAACGGGGCGCGGTCGCCCAGGCTGTCGGCCAGCGCCACCGCCTGCCGCGCCGCGTCGTCGGGCAGGCACAGCACCACCAGATCGACCTCGGCCATCATGGCGCGGCGGGCCTCGGGGTCGCGGCGTCGCTCGGGCGGGAGGCTGGCCAGCGCGATGCCCGGCATGTCGCGCAGCCGCTCGCGGATGCCCAGCCCGGTAGTACCGGCCTCTCCGTCGATGAAGATGCGATGCTGCGTCATACGCCCCAGTCTCCGTGATCGCCGATCCGGCTTCCCATATCGGCTCGCGCCACGCCAATGCAAAAAGCGACGACTGATGGGGGTGGGGGTTCGCGCACCGAGTAGAGCTTGCACAATATGCTTGCAGTGTGCAGTGGACCCGCTACAAGGCTTGCGTGAACAGCAAGCAGACCAAGACGCTGCGGCTTCTGTTCGAGACGCCAATAGCGGTCAGTATCGAGTGGGCGACAATCGAAAGCCTGTTGGTTGCGGTCGGGTGCGAGGTGATCGAGGGCAGCGGCTCGCGCGTTCGGTTCGCCTGCAAGGGGGTGGTGGCCTCGTTCCATAGGCCGCATCCCGCCCGCGAGGCGAAACGCTATCAGGTTCGCGATGCCCGCCTGTTCCTGGAGAAAATCGGAGTGAGGCCATGAGTGTCATGTCGTATCACGGCTATCTCGCCCGGATCGAGTACGACGCCGACGACCGCGTATTCGTGGGCCATATCGCTGGCATCAACGATGTCGTCGGCTTCCACGGCGGCAGCGTCGACGAGTTGGAAACGTCGTTCCAGGAAGCGGTGGGCGACTACCTCGCGACATGCGCGAAAATCGGCAAGTCCCCGGAGAAGCCGTTCAGCGGCAGGGTCATGTTCCGGGTCGATCCCGCCACCCACGCACGCGCCGCCCTGGCGGCGCAGGTCCGGGGCATCAGCCTGAACCAGTGGGCCGAGGAGGCGCTCGGCAAGCAAGCGGCCGCTGATCTGGCGCGGGCATGAACGCGATGCGGGACGGCGCGGTGTGCGCCGTCCCGCCCGAACTCAGCGCTTGCTGAACTGGAAGCTGCGGCGGGCCTTGGCGCGGCCATACTTCTTGCGCTCGACCACGCGGCTGTCGCGGGTCAGGAAGCCGGCGACCTTCAGGATGCCGCGCAGGTCCGGCTCGAAATAGGTCAGCGCGCGGCTGATGCCGTGGCGCAACGCCCCGGCCTGGCCGGACAGGCCGCCGCCGTTCACGGTGCAGAACACGTCGAACTGGTTGTAGCGGTCGGCCACCAGGAACGGCTGGGTGATCAGCATCCGCAGCACCGGGCGGGCGAAATACTGCCCGACGCGCTTGCCGTTGACGGTGATTTCGCCTTTGCCCGGCTTGATCCAAACGCGCGCGATGGCGTTCTTGCGGCGGCCGGTGGCGTAGGAACGGCCGAGCGCGTCGCGCTTGGGTTCGACCTTCACCCGATCGGTCGGGATAATGGCGGCGACCGCGAGGTCTTTGAGGTCGGCGAGGCTGCGGGTATTGGTGTCGGTGTCTGACATCGAGATCAGCCCCTCCGGTTCTTGGGGTTCATGGCGGCAACATCCAGCGGCTTGGGCTGTTGGGCGTCATGCGGGTGGGTTGCGGCGGCGTAGATGTGCAGATGCTTCATCTGGCGGCGTTGCAGCGGGCCACGGGTGATCATGCGTTCGACCGCTTTTTCGACCACGCGTTCCGGATGCTTGCTATCCAGCCGCTGGCGCAAGGTGCGGCTTTTGATGCCGCCGGAATAGCCGGTGTGATAGTAGAACGGTTCGCCGTCCAGCTTGTTGCCGGTCAGCACGATCTTGCCGGCGTTGACAACGATCACGTTGTCGCCGCAATCGACGTGCGGGGTGAATTGCGGCTTGTGCTTGCCGCGCAGGCGCTGGGCGATCACGACGGCGAGGCGGCCGAGCACCAGCCCTTCGGCGTCGATCAGCACCCATTCCTTGTTTACGTCCGCTGGCTTCAGCGAGACGGTGGTCTTCAACATAGCTGGTCCTTTGCTAAGGCTACATGCAGCGCAGGCGCGGTCTATGATCGGTGGCGCTGTTTCCGTCAAGGGTTTTGCTGTGTGGTAATATCATACCACAAGCGCGGCTCACGCCTGCGAGCG
>JAYTQW010000296.1:0-4645 GCA_043746535.1 Rhodospirillales bacterium | reverse complement strand
GCGTCGCCGGGCGTCATTTCGGCGAACATGGTGGTCTCCTGCCGTTCCTGCGCGTGGTCGCGCACGAGGCGGAGATAGACCACGTCGGGTCCGGCGCGGACGCAGACCTTGCTGGCTTCGCGGGTTGCCAGATAGCCAATTCCGACCGCTTCGCTCATTCTACCCATCGCTCACAAAACCGTGAGAATCGACTATGCGCCAGGCTTTCGGAAAAGCGTCAATAATTCGCAGTACTCAATGAATGCGATAAATGCGCCGCGCGTTGTGCTCCAGCAGCCGCGAGCGCTCGTCGGCGCCACAGCCGGCGAGCAGCTCGTGCGTGGCGGCGACCCAGCGCGTGAGGTCGGCGGTCAGCGTGCAGACCGGCCAGTCGCTGCCCCATACCACGCGGTCCCAGCCGAACACGGCGATCGCGTGCTCCACGAACGGGCGCAGGTCGGCGGTGGTCCAGTCGGTCGGATGGCCATAGGCGACCACGCCGGAAATCTTGCAGGCTACGTTGGGCAGCGCCGCCACGCGCATGAGGTCCGCCCGCCATGGGTCCAGCGCCGCCGCGCGCACGTCCGGCACGCCGCAATGGTCGAGGATGAACTGCACGTCCGGGCAGGCGCGGACCAGCGCCGCCGCGATCGGCAGTTGCCGCGCCAGCACGCACAGGTCGAAGCTGAGGCCATGCGCCGCGAGCCGGGCGACGTTGCGCGCGAACAGCGGCGACTGCCCGAGTTCGTCCGGCGACTGGTGCAGGATGCGCCGCACGCCGCGCACGCCAGGGATCGCCGCCAAGGCTTCCAGTTGCGCCGGGAAATCCGCGTGCTCCGGGCGGCAGGCGGCGATGGCGCCGGCCACGCCCTGGCCCAGCCGCGCCACATGCGCCGTCTCCGCCAGCATGTCGCCTTCCGCCACGTCCACTTCCATGTGCAGCATGGCGGTGATGCCGAGCGGCGTGGCCTCGCCCAGGTAACGGTCGAGGCCGAAGTGGCCGGCCAGCTTCGGGACGCCGGCGATCCAGGGATAGGAGAAACGCTCCGGCTCGATCAGGTGTAGGTGGGTGTCGATGATCGCCATGCCGCCCTCCCGTTCCCGAGTCAGGCCTTGAGCAGCCCCATCAGCCGCTCCGCCTGCGCCACGATCGGGTCGGCGATGGCGGCGGCCCGCTCGGCGCCCCGGCGCAGCACGGCATCGACATGGCCCGGATCGGCCAGCAGGCGCCGCGTCTCGGTGGCGATGGGGGCCAGCTTCTCGACCAGCAGCGCCGCCAGCGCCTCCTTGAACGGCCCGAAGCCGTGGCCACCGTGCTGCCGCAGCACCGTGGCCGGGTCGGTGTCGGCAAGGGCTGCATAGATGGTGACGAGGTTGCGCGCCTCGGGCCGGTCGACCAGCCCCTCCGGCTCGCTCGGCAGCGGCTCGGAATCGGTCTTGGACTTGCGGATCTTGAAGGCGATGGTGTCGGCGTCGTCGGTCAGGTTGATGCGCGAGTGGTCCGAGGCATCGGACTTGCTCATCTTCTTGGTGCCGTCGCGCAGGCTCATCACCCGTGCCGCCTGGCCCATGATGACTGGCTCGATGGCCGGGAAGAACTCGCAGCCGTAGTCGAAGTTGAACTTCTGAGCGATGTCGTTGGCGAGTTCGAGGTGCTGCTTCTGGTCGTCGCCGACCGGCACCCGTGTCGCGTGATAGGCCAGGATGTCTGCGGCCATCAGGTTCGGATAGACGAACAGCCCGGTCGAGACGGCCTCGCGGTCGCGGCCGGCCTTGTCCTTGAACTGCGTCATCCGGTTCAGCCAGCCCATGCGGGCGACGCAGGTGAACAGCCAGCCGAGGCGGACATGGGCGTGCACGGCGGACTGGTGGAACAGGATGTGGCGGTCGGCGTCGATGCCGCAGGCGATCAGGGCGGCGGCGAGGTCGCGGGTCTGCCCGGCCAGCGTCTTCGGGTCTTGGAACTGGGTGATGGCGTGCAGGTCGACCACGCAGTACAGACACTCGTGGTCGCGTTGCAGCGCCACCCAGTTGCGCACGGCGCCCAAATAGTTGCCGAGTTGCGGGACACCGGTGGGCTGGATGCCGGAGAAGATGCGCTGCATGGTCAGGTTTCCGTAGGAATGGGCAGGGTTTTCCCCCCTCCCGCCGCCTTGGTCAACCGACGCCGGCGCAGGCCGCGCAGCCCTGCGAGCAGGTCGAACGCGCCGAGCATCTGGCCGGCGAGGCCATAGGCGAGTGCCCCGGAGCCGACCAGCACGGCCAGCCCGAGCCAGCGCAGCCCGGGCAAGTGGATCGGCAGCGGCGGCGCCAGTTGCAGCACGAGCAGCCAGGCGGCCATCGCCGCCGCCGCCGCCAGCATGCGCGGCACCCGGCGGCGCAATGCGGGATCGGTCACGAGATGGCCGCGCCGGGCCAGCACGACAGCCAGTGCCGCGACATTGGCCCAGGACGCCAGCGAGGTCGCCAGGGCCGGGCCGAGATGCTGGAACGGGCGCATGAAGGCGACGTTGAGCGCCAGGTTCAGCGCCACCGAGGCGAAGCCGATCTTGACCGGCATCGCGGTGTCGCCACGGGCGAAGAAGCCGGGCACCAGCACCTTGACCATCACGAACGCCGGCAGCCCGACCGCGTAGGCGGCCAGCGCCTGCGCCGACAGGTCGACCGCATGCGGCCCGAACGCGCCGCGCCCGAACAGTGTTGCGATGATGGCATGGGCGCTGGTCATCAGCGCCAGCGTCGCCGGCAGGGTCAGCAGCAGGGCATACTCGATGGCGCGGTTCAGCGTGGCGCGCGCCTCGGTGTCCTGGCCGGCGCCGACCAGCCGCGACAGCGTGGGCAGCAACGCGGTGCCGACCGCCGCCCCGATGGTGCCCAGCGGCAACTGGTTTACCCGGTCGGCATAGTACAGCACGGACACCGTGCCGGCCGGCAGCAGGCTGCCGATGATGACATCGACCGACAGGTTCAACTGGGTGACGCCGGCGCCCAGCAGCCCCGGCCCCATCCGCCGCAGCAGCAGCCGCATCCGCGGCGTCATGCGCGGGCGCGGCAGGTGGATGCGCATCCCCGACCGCCGCACCGCCCAGGCCACCAGCGCCAGTTGGAACATGCCCGAGACGCTGACGCCATAGGCCAGCGCATGCCCCGCCGTTGGCGTCAGGTGCAGCAGGGCGAGCATGAAGGCGATCGAGGTCAGGTTGTACACCACGGGGGCGGCGGCGGCGGCGGCGAAGCGGTCCAGCCCGTTCAGCACGCCCGACATCAGCGCGGTCAGGCAGATCAGCGGCATGTAGGGGAAGGTGATCCGCGCCAGCTCGACCGCGAGCGCGAACTTGCCGGGCACGCCGAGGAAGCCGGGCGCCAGCACCGTCATCAGTTGCGGCATGAAGATCTCGGCGGCGATGGTCAGCCCGACCAGCCAGAACGCCATCACCGCCATCGCCTGCTCGGCGAAGGATTGCGCCGAGGCGTGGCCCTCGCTGGTCAGCAGGCCGGAGAAGGCGGGCACGAAGGCGGCGTTGAACGCGCCCTCGCCGAACAGCCGGCGGAACAGGTTGGGCAGCCGGTTGGCGACGAAGAACGCATCCGCCACCGGGCCGGCGCCGAGCAGGGCCGCGATCAGCATGTCGCGCACGAAGCCGAGCAGCCGGCTCGCCATGGTCCAGCCGCCGACAGTCAGGATACCGCGCAGCACCGCGCTATTCCGCGACCAGCCGGGTGACGGCGTGACCCTCGCCGGCCTCGCCGGAGCCGAGCCGGGAGAGCAGGGCCGCGACGATATCGGTCGCAGCGGCCTCGAACCGGTATGGCGGGTTGACCACCGCCAGCCCGCAGCCGTTCAGCCGCGCGGCGTCGAGCGGCTCGCGCAGCCACAGCTCGGCGGCCACCACGTCGCGCAGCCCGCCCGATTGCAGATCGAGGTGCAGGCCGCGCACCGGCGCGCGGTGCTTGATCGGATACCACGCGGCCAGCGTGGCGGCGGGAAAGCGCGCCTGCGCCTGCCGCAGCGCCGACGTCACCCGCTCGAACTCGCCGGGCGCCTCGTAGGGCGGGTCGATCAGCACGATGCCGCGCTTCTGCGCCGGCGGCAGCAGCGCGCCGATGGCCTCGTAGCCGTCGCGGTGATGCACCGCCACCTGCCGGTCGTGGCGGAAGCTGTGGCGCAGGATGGCCGCGTCCTCGGGATGCAGCTCGCAGCAGGCCAGCCGGTCGTCGGCGCGCAACATTGCCTGGATGATCGCCGGACTGCCCGGATACAGGCCGAGCCGCCGCACCAGCGCCACATACAAGGCCAGAGGCGGCGGTGGCGCGTCGAGCAGCCGGGCGATGCCGGCCTGCCACTCGCCGGTGCGGCTGGCGGGGCCGAGCGCCAGGTCGTGGCGGCGCAGCCCGGCATGAGTGTCGAGCGCGAACAGCGCCGCCGGCTTGCGGGCCAGTGCGCCCAGCAGCCAGACCAGCAGCGCGTGCTTCATGCAGTCGGCGAAGTTACCGGCGTGGAAGGCGTGGCGGTAGTTCATGGCGTCAGTTCGGCCAAACCCCGCAACTCCGCAAGCGACCAGCGCGGGCGCGGCGCGTGGTCGAGCGGATCGGACAGGCCCAGCCGCAGCCGCTCGATCGCCGCCCACGCCACCATCACCGCGTTGTCGGTGCAGAGCCGCAGCGG